>JAIPIM010000086.1 GCA_021734725.1 Minisyncoccota bacterium
ATATGACTCATAGAGACGATCAACGGAAGTCCGGCTTTTTCATTTCGTTTGAGGGGCCCGAAGGTGTGGGCAAGTCCACCCAGCTCGAGCGTCTGGTTGAGGTGCTGCGGGCCAGGGGGCATGTCGTCTGCCAGACCCGGGAACCGGGCGGAACGGTGCTGGGCGAAGAATTGCGACGGCTGTTGAAGCATCTGCCGGCCGAGGACGAACCCGGTCCGGTGGCTGAACTTCTGCTTATTACGGCCAGTCGCGCACAACTCGTCGAAAACGTTATTGAACCGGCGCTTTCTCGCGGAGAGATCGTTGTCTGCGATCGCTTTGCGGATTCAACAACTGTCTATCAAGGCTGCGCGCGCGGGTTGGATATGAAATTGATTAAGGCTCTGCATACGGCCACTGTTCGGGGAACCTGGCCTGATTTAACCGTGGTTATCGACATGGATGTTAAGGAAGGGCTTCGCCGGGGACGGCTGCGCCAGCAGGAAGGTGATTCGCCGGACCGGTTCGAAGCCGAGTCGCATTCGTTTCACGAGACCGTGCGCCAAGGCTTCCTGGAACTCGCCCGAGAAGTACCCGGACGAGTTCAGGTGATCTCAGGCAAGGGCTCCCCCGACGACGTGCATGAACGCATTATGAGGGTTGTTGACCGTGCCCTTGGCTGATTTCAAGACAGACTACGCAGACCTGTGCGCCCGCTTGTGTCGAATCCGCGGGAGTGACCGGTTGGGCCATGCGTACCTGTTTGTAGGAGACGATACCCAATTTCTGGAGCAGTTTGCCAAGGCGTGGATACAGGTGTGTGCATGTCATAGTCCTGGGGACGATGGGGATGCCTGCGGGGCATGTAAGATATGCAGGCAGATCCAGGGCGATACGTATCCCGAACTTTATACACTCCGGCCAATGTCCAAGTCACGGCAGATACTGGTTGAGGAAATGCGCGATTTTGAGCATAAACTTCTGTTAACGGGAACGCCGGGGAAACTGAAGGCCGGTTTGGTGCTGGAAGCTGATCGCTTGAACACGCAGGCTCAAAATTCGTTCCTGAAAACACTGGAGGAGCCTCCGAAGGGAAGCATGCTTGTACTGGCTACTACACAACCGCGCGGATTGCTGCCGACGATTCGCTCGCGCTGCCAGACAGTATCGCTTCTCCAAAATAAGAAAACCTACGATTTTGCCATGGACTGTGGATTGTTCCCCCTGCTTTCCCGATTACGGCAGGGGGCGGGAGCTGCTGTGGCCCTGGGGGTGGCCCATGAACTGCGTGACCTTTTGGCCGCATTGAGAGCGCAGGCTGAACACATGACCGCGGATAGTGATGTCAACGGTCAGGAGATGGCGGAGCAGGATCCGGCGTTTGGCAAGCGCATGAACGCATTGCGGCAGGCGCAAACCGAGGCAGAGTATCGTCGCCTGAGGCAGGAATTGCTCGATGCCGTTGAAGTATGGTTTATGCAGTGCTGTCTGGTAGCGGAGGGGGTGGCCCATGAACATTTGCCGCACCCGGAATTCTTTGACGCCGCCAATGGTCGTCCGGAAACGCTAGACAAGCCGTCATGGGAGTCTTTGGACGGGCACGCCAGAGCGGCTTCTGAATTGATGACGTACCTGGAGCGGAATGTGGACGAGCGATTGGCGGTGGAAACGTTCTGTCTAACGGTTTGCCAAAAGAGTTCTAACTAATTCTTAAAAAAAGTGTTGCTTACTTCTGAGAGAGAGAAAACCCCGACTTATCCCCAACTTTTCAACAAGTTATTAACAGGCCGTCGAGGGATAGTTTTAGACAGTTTCAAAAGTTGGAAGTGATTGACAGTCAAGATGATAAACATTCCTAAAGGGGCATTTGCGGGTGCGCGAGACGATTCTTGCCGCCAAAGCGCGGAAGTTATTTACAGCCCTGCGAAGTATTTGTGTAATGTCTTACGATTGCAGATAGTTATGAAGGTTTGGGTCATCAGGAAAATCCTGACACAAGGGTTCGATAAATCGTGGATGGTGCCGCACCGGACAGCCAACCATGTGCTATGGTTTGTATCAGCCGGATGTCCGGCATGAATCCACGATGTCCCAAATCAGAGGACGAAGGACTGAATTCAGAATGGCAACTATGCATTCCATAGATGATCTCCGGGCGTTGTTGCGGACGCACGGCCAAGACCATCTCTTACAGTTCTGGGAATCCCTGGATGCTGAGGGTCGGGCACGATTGGTGTCACAACTTTCCGGTGTCGACTGGGAGTCGATGTCCCGTTGGATCGACGACTATGTATTGTCGACCCCCGATGGTGACGTGCCGGCGGAACTGGAGCCGGCGCCTTATGTTCCACTGATTCCCGAAACGGTGGACCAGCGGAAGCATTATGAGCGGGTCCGAGAACTGGGGGTGGCGGCCTTGCGTCGGGGAGAGATCGGCGGCTTCACTGTTGCTGGGGGGCAGGGAACTCGACTCGGGTATGAAGGCCCCAAGGGGACCTTCCCAATTTCCGCGGTAAAGGGTAAATCCCTGTTCCAACTCTTTGCCGAAACAATCCTCCGAGCCCAGGAAAAATACGAGACCACCATTCCATGGTATATCATGACAAGCCCGGTCAATGATGCCGACACTCGGGCGTTCTTCACCGACAATGACTTTTTCGGCGTGGACCCGGATAATATCATGTTTATGGTGCAGGGGACGATGCCGGCCATCGGCCTGGACGGCAAGCTTCTATTGGGAGCCAGAGACAGCCTCGCATTGTCCCCGAACGGCCATGGCGGAAGTCTCCTTGCTCTAAGGAAATCAGGCGCGCTGGATGATATGAGGGATCGCGGGGTAAAACACATTTCCTACTGGCAGGTTGACAACCCTTTGGTACATTGTCTGGACCCCTTGTTTATCGGCATGCACTGCGAGCGGACATCGGACATGAGCTGCCGTTCGTTGACCAAGTCTCACCCGGATGAGAAACTTGGCAATTTCTGCCGCAGCGGCAACACGTTTATTATTATTGAATACAGTGACATGCCGGACGAGTTGTCGCGGGCCAGAGATGAGGACGGGCGATTGCGCTTCCGTGCGGGGAGTCCGGCTATTCATGTGTTGCGGCGCGACTTTATTATAGAGCTTACAAAGCACGGCACGCTGGACCTTCCGTTTCACCGGGCCGTTAAAAAAGTGCCGTATGTGAATGAAAAGGGTGATTGTGTTGAACCACGAAAACCGAACGCGGTGAAGCTGGAAATGTTCATCTTTGATGCGTTGCCGAAAGCGGATAGCGTTTTGATCCTTGAGGCGGACCGTCATGAACAGTTTTCCCCGGTCAAGAACGCATCGGGTGAAGATTCGCCGGAAACCTGCCGCCGCGATATGACGGAGCGGGCGGCCCGCTGGCTGGATGCGGCTGGCGTGGACGTGCCCCGGACGCACGATGGTGCTCCGGATTGTGTCATTGAACTGTCCCCCCGTCACTATCTGGACGCGGAGGATGTTGCCTTGAAAGCAGCGAACATCCGCGCTCCGCGGCGTGGTAAGATGGAGTATTACGATTGATTATGGAAAAGATTATTTCTTACACCGTTGACGATATCGCGGTAGATCCCGAGAGTATCACGGAGGCGATCAACAAGGCTTGCTGCGGCCGGCATGTTCATCACAGGGTTGTCGGTGTCTGTCAGATTGAAGATCGTATTTATTTTGCTCTTTTGCCGCTGGATGAGAACGAAACCGCACGCCCCTATATTTTGGTTACCGTAGATGATACAAGCCATGACGGATTTGTGTCCATGTTGAATACACGGTGGGCATCAGGATTTGATGTCGTCGGGACAATCACGGCGTACGATACAGTGATGGCTTTGTTCGCCAAACCGGCGGGGAAAAAGTGAATGATGTCGCGAGCGCGGAAGCGGATTTCCACTGCTGGCGCCATCTTGGGATAGGTCCGGCGACCTTTTTCTGGCGCCGGGAAACCCCAATGACGAGCCGCGCTCTTTGCCCCGACGACTATCCAGAGCGGTGAACGAAGCCGGATACGCCAACGCCGGCTGGCGCCCGCCCAACCCCCAGGAATCACGTGCGCATGAGATGGAAGGTTATACGCCATCGTCTACGGGAGCCTTTCCTGTGGTTAGCTATTCGTGCGCTGGTTCTGTTTGTGGTGCGCCTGCGATATCGTACACTCAGACGGTGCGCTGCAGGCTGTGCCCGGCTTCTGGCGTGTATTCCCGATGTTCGCCGCACCGTGAAGACCAATCTGAGGGTAGCATTCCCAGATTGGTCGGACGAAACGGTCGATCGCGTTTTTCGTGAAGTGTGCAATCACATATGTCTGACTGCGTTTGAAGCCATATGGTTTGCCCATAATCCGCAGGGCCTGCAGAAGCGGATGACGTACGTGACACCCGTCGCCGAACGCCTGATCCAGGAGGCCCGCGAAGGGGTCCCTTTGCTGATGATTACGCCGCATCTCGGGAACTGGGAAGCAAGTGCCCAGTACGTTGTATCACAAGGGGTCCCTCTGTGTGCCGTTGTGCGCAGAGTGGAGTCGCGAGCCCCGGAACACCTTGCCAACGACTTGCGGCGTCGCAACGGCATGGAGGTAATCCCGGGAAAAGGGGCAGTGCGCGGCATGATTGCCGCCTTGCGGACGGGCAAGAGCATCGGCGTTCTAATGGATCAAGGCACCAAACCGAAGAACGGCGGGGTCTTTGCACCGTTCTTTGGCCTGCCTGTGACGACGAGTCGTGCGCCGGCTGCCCTCATGCGCAAATTGGGAGTAGGGGCGGCCTGCTTCGTTTGCGTACGGCAGGACAACGGGTTGCTGATGGATGCCAAGACGCTGCCCAAGCCCGTGGATGAATACGCGTCCGATGCCGAGTTGACCGCGGACCTGTTGTCACTTAACGAAGCATTCATCCGCGATTACCCGGAGCAGTACATGTGGTATTATAAGCGTTGGCGGTACATTCCTCCCTCACTGGATGGTGAGTTGGAAAAGCGATATCCATATTACGCCAGATCCCTGTCGCCCGGGGAAATCCGCGAATCGGGATAACACTCGAGTTACACTTATGGTCAGTTACATCATCCGACGCCTGCTGCTGATGGTCCCCACTATTTTTGGGATCCTGACCATTACGTTTCTGGTTATTCAACTGGTTCCCGGGGGGCCGCTGGACCAAATTCGGCAAATGGTGGAACGGTCGGAGGCAGGGGGCGGCATGGAGGCGGCGGGCGGCGCCCAGTTTGGGGAAAGTGAAGCCAGCCGCCAAGGCGGCTTGGCCCCTGAAGATTTCGAGAAACTGAAAAAGGTGTACCATCTTGACCGGCCCTGGTACGAGCGCTACATGAGGACATTCATTTGGTTTTCACGGAAGGATCCTGACTCCTCGTTGCTCACGGCATTCTTCACGTGGGATAATTGGGATGGAATGCTCTTGCTGAAGTTCGGCGATTCGTTCTATCGGAACCGTAATGTCCTGGAATTGATAATGGATAAACTGCCAGTGTCGGCCTCCCTGGGATTGTGGAGTTTTCTGCTGACTTATCCGAGTTGCATTCTCCTGGGAATCGTCAAAGCCGTGCGCGAAGGTACGCGCTTGGACATCATGACCAGCATCCTGATCCTCATTGGCTACAGCATCCCGGGCTTTGTCCTAGCTGTGTTGATTATTGTTCTGTTCGGTCCCGGGGATGCTGCCATCGCGCACCTCGTGCCGCTTTCCGGGCTGACGTCGGCTGGTGTGTATGGGTATGAACAGTGGAGCCTGTGGGCGAAAGTGATGGATTATTTCCATCATGTTGCAGCCCCAGTGATCTGCCTGAGCATTGGCAGCTTCGCCGTCCTGACCATCTTAACCAAAAATTCCGTGCTTGAGGAAGTGCGCAAGCAATATGTGTTGACAGCGCGTGCCAAGGGACTGTCTGGAAAACGGGTTCTGTTTAAGCATATCCTCCGCAATTCCATGATCCCGCTGGTTACGGGGTTTCCCAGCCGGTTCGTGGCGATTTTCTTCACTGGAAGCGTCCTTATCGAGCGCATTTTCAACCTGGATGGTATTGGGCTTCTCGGTTATACGGCGGTTATCCAGAGAGATTATCCGGTGGTTATGGGGAACTTATTTGTCATGACCCTCCTGGGGCTGTTCCTGCAGCTGATTACCGACATCTGTTACGTGCTTGTGGATCCGCGCATCAGCTTTGAAAGTAGGTCGACGTGACGCGAGCAAGGCCGCATGAGCGCCCCATCCAGCGCTTTCGACGCGGGGCAGTCGCTTTTCCGTGCAACGCCTTGCCAGGCCGTCAGCTTCACCGATTCAACGCTGCCTGGCAACGGAAGCTTTCCGTATTCAAAAGGTACGCCTCTCCTCCATTCTGGAGTGCGGACGCATTGATTGACCATGACATGCGACGGCTCTACGAGATATATCTGCCGGTTCGAGAGTTTCTCCATGATCTCAGGCGACTTGCCCTTTTCTTCCTGCCCCATCCTTCATGGTTGCCGCGGGTGTTGCGAGATCCGCATTGTGACCGGGAGCGGCAAATCATGAAGCGCCCGCCGTCATTACCCGATCTCTGGAGAATACTGCCAGTGACGCTGGCCGGAAAAGTGACGTATCATGAGGACGAGTTGCCCGTTCTGTTCTGTGCGTTAGCTGATCCACCGGCTTTCGGCACTGATTTCGGCCGCTACCCGAGGCAGAAGGCAGAGTTGCGCAAACGCTTTGGCACGGGAGGTAAGTATGGCCTGCGTGTTCTGGATGTCGCATGCGGCACAGGGCAGGGAACGTATGAATTGGGAAAACTGCTGAGCGAAGCCACTGGGTGTCCACCAGGAATTATCGGTGTCACGCGGGAGCCGCTTGAGGCATGGATGGCTGCCAATCGCCGGTTGCCACATAGACCGGATGCCGCCAGTCGTTTCCAGCGCACTGCCACACATGGTTTAACAGAATTCGTTGCGGGCGATATTGGGGAGCTGCCGTTTGCTCCCCGGGCGTTTGATCTGATTGTTGCAAACGGAATTGTCGGGGGACCCTACTGGAATCAACGGTGGCAGATACTTCAGTTTTTGCGCCAATGCCATGGCCTGCTCAAGCCGCGGGGAGTCGTAACGGTGACAAACCGTTTTCATGAGGGGCGTCGCAACACGCTTGAGCGGTTGCTGGGAGAATCTCCACCGGAGGGGTGGTGCAGGACAGAAGCCGGCGGCGCTTTTTGGTTTGAGTTACGTTGAATCAAGCCCCGTCAACACATGCGAAATACGTGTCTGTAATCATTTCTGAGAACTCGTATTTTTTTACTGGAGCATTATTGTATATGTCTATCGTTAATTGGGTAAAATAACACTATGACAGCCGCCAAAGAAAACACGAATACCAGTCGTCCGGCTCGTGTACATCGTCACACGCTAGTGGAAATGAATGTGTCGGTGTTTACCGGACGTCGTGATGCGGCCCACGAGCGCGTGATCGACGTATTGCGGCGTGAAATGCTGGCCAGCAGCAAGGAATTACGCGAGAAGCTCTATTCATTTTGCGGGCGGCTGTTGGAGGAAGCCATCGAGTCGACGCAGCGGTCGCAGATCGAAGCGGATTCGCCGGTGCTTCATTATTTAACCTTGTTGCGGGACACGATTGGCGCCAGCCAGGCGTTGGTTCGACATGAAATGACGCTCGTGCGCGAGAGTGAAGAATTTTCAAATATGCTTAACCAATACGTGGTTACACAATTGCAAACTGCCAATAACGTATTCAGTGACAGTGAAATGAATATATTGGACTGCATTGAGGATTTGCTCAAGTTTGGTGAGCCGATATTGGCTCGCGATACCGAAGAAAGACTTGCACATTTTAACGAGGACGATAAAGCACGATACAACCTCGCTCTCAAAGAATATCGATCTCACTACGCACAGCAAAACAGAGCCATTGACGGAACGCACGCAGTGTCCTGAGGTTCAATACAATACACGGTTTTGCAGGTATTTGCTTTCTTGAAAGAGGGCTGATATGTGCCGGGTGAGGGGGGGATGACATGGCCCAGAACGATTCTGCCAGCGGCAGAACCAAATATCTTTATTGCCGGCGGTGTGGCCGGCGGACACTTCATCGCAGCAATTTTTTTGCGGCAGGTCTGGTGTTGACAATTGTCACCTTGGGCCTGTTTATTCCTGTATGGTTGTTGGTTCACTACTTCTGCCCCCACTGGGTATGCGATATTTGCGGAACCACTCGCTGGGGGATCCGTACGCGCGCGAATCCATTCTGATGTATTCATCGATCTCAAAGGCGCAACGAAGCAGAGCACTGTAAGCTGTTGGTGTCTGGCATGTTGCCGTATGCTCTTTGAGTCTTCAAGCCAGTGCGGTGTGTTACGATTCAGAAGCCAGACGTCGCAGCTGTTTGCCTATCCTGAGGCGATCAACGAATACTTTGTCGAGCCCCTTCATGCGTTCGCGCACTGTCTCGACCGCAAATGGTTCGGACATTCCGAAGATCAGCACATTACCTGAGCGCTTGCCTGAAAGTTTGCGGATGTCGCGGAATACGGTCTCCATGGTCACGAGAAAACGCTGATATCGATCCCCCCTGCTGGACCATGTATTTGCTACGAGTACACCGCCTGGCGAGGTCATGCGGAAATATTGCCGCACTGCGGCGTCCGTGGTCAAGCCGCACGGCATTTCCGCGCCGAGATAGGCGTCGACGACCACGATGTCGTAATGCTTGCGGGTAGCGATCACATAGTCAACGGCATCCCCCATGATCAGATTCGTATGTAGGTCCTCTTCAAAGCCGAAATAGTCAGTGGCGACACGGCATATCTCCGGGTCTATCTCCACTATATCAACAACCAAGTCAGGGTATGCCGCCCGGAACATGTTGGGGATGGCCCCTCCGCCCAGTCCGAGGACCAATGCATGGTCCAGTGAACGACACAGCACGGTCGCGAGCAATGTGTTTTGGGCATACTCAAGAAGGGGAATTGCGGGGTCGTGTGTGGAAATTGCCGTCTGGCGAACGTTTTTCGGCGACCATAGCGTTACAATGTCATTATCCACGGTCACCGTGATGTTGTTGTATTGTGTTTTTGTCTGATGGACAATCATAGTTTTTGTTCGACGCCAGTTCTGCATATGGAAGTTTTCCCTGGCCCTTCTAATATAAGGTGGACTGCTTGCTTGTCCAAACAGTGTGCCACTGGAAGGAAGGTACGTCTGCCATGACTGGACGGACTGATCGGAATCTGAGAAAATACCTTGAGCGATACGGCGATGTTCGCCCCATTGAGGGACCTGCGTTGATTGATCGAACGTTCTCCGCTGCTGTAGTAATTCCCGCATTGGCGGAGTCCCAACACCTTCGGGCAACCCTTGAGAGCTTGGCGGAAACATCCTCTCCTGACCGAAGCCGGACCGTGATAGTGGTGATTGTGAATAATTCCCTGCCCCCCGGCGAAAAAGAGGATCGTCACGGTTACATGCAGACGGTGGAGGACAATACCGCAACCCTTCGGCTGCTTAACGACTGTGCCGGTGAGCTTCCGCTGAATTTAGTGTGGATCGATGCCGCCACACCGGGGCGCGAATTACCCCCGGATACCGGTGTAGGCATGGCGCGTAAGATCGGTTGCGACTCCATTCTGTACGAGATCTACAGAGATCCACCCAGCTCAACGGCGGTACCCTGTGCCGATACTTTTTGCTTGGCGCATCTTGATGCGGACACACTCGTGGCCCCAAACTACCTTATGGTTCTTCAGCGCACGGTGACCAGCGGTTCGCGTACCAGTGCGGTGGTGCCCTTTGCACACCAGAAGCCCATCGATGCCGCACATCGTGAAGCTATCGCGGCCTATGAGCTGTATATGCGGTATTACGTGGAGGGTTTGGCCTATGCTCGCAGCCCGTACGCATTTCATACGCTGGGATCGGCAATGGCGTGCACTGCCCGGGCGTACGTCCAGGTGCGCGGTATCCCGCGTCGGCGCACAGCGGGTGAAGATTTTTATTTTCTCCAGAATTTAGCGAAGAATGGCAGCATCGTCACGGCATCGGAAACCACCGTCTATCCATCCGCACGTCTATCCGCCAGGGTTCCCTTCGGTACCGGACAGAATGTGAGCATGCAGCTCAAGGGTGACCCGGAGGAGAAAACGGTCTATCACCCCGCCGTATTCGAAACCCTTCGACACATGCTGGAAACCGTGGCGTCACGATCCGCCGAAGGGGCAGAAAGCATACTTGCCGCTCTCGCTGACCCGGCAGCGCGAGACTTCCTTGCGGAAGCGGGTTTCGTGACTGTCTGGCAGAAACTCGAGCGCCAGCATGCCCCGGAGAGGGTCCCCCTGACCGCCTTCTATCGCTGGTTCGACGGTTTGGCCACGCTGCGGCTTGTTCGCTATCTGACGCGCAGGGTGGTCCCGGAGATGCGCCTCCGGAACGCCTGGAAGATGCTCGGTGAAATGGCGGGGCTGCGTGTTCCGAACCCCGTCGGCATACCTTTGGACGAGCTCCTGGAGTGGTGCCGTCAACACCAGCGTAAAACACCGCCTCGCGGGTTATTCGCCGCCGTGGACTGAAAAACCCGAAAAATCAGCCCTTGCATTTCTTGCATGCTCCAGTCTGTATGCTACTATATAACAGTGTCATGAATTGAAGAGCCCTTTACTCTGGAGTACCTCAGTATGACAACCATTAGCGTCGACGACAGGGAACAAACCACCGTCCTCCGCCAAGTCCTGATGGGAAAATACCGCTACACCATTAATACCTGCCGTCTCGAACTGGGCGATTACCACCTGCCCGGCGGCACGCTTCTGGAGCGAAAAACACTCCACGACTTCTGCCTGTCTATCATTGATGGCCGGCTCTTCAGCCAAGCTTACCGTCTGGTCACCTCTGACGAATTGAGCATCCTGGTGCTGGAAGGTACGCCAATAGGCAAACTGCCCGTCTCGAACAGGGCTTTTCGCGGTGCCCTGGTGTCACTTGCCCAGACGTATCGCCTCCCTGTTCTGCGAACATTGAACGAATGCGATACCGCTTGGTGCATTGACCGTCTGGTACGGCAAAAGGAAGTGCTGGGGACAAAGCGCGGACCGGCCGTGTCCGGCAACGCCAGACGCCCCCTCACGCGACGCCTTCACGTGCTGCGTGCATTGCCGGGCATTGGCCCACGACTCGCGGGAAACCTGTTCGACCATTTCGGCTCCGTCAGCAGCGTGGCTAATGCAACCCCCCTTGACTTGGCGCAAACCCCCGGCATCGGCGCTGAACGAGCAAGTGTCATCTACGATACCCTCCACGAGCAACCCGGAAAGTACGTCACGTCATAGACCTACCCCCCAAACGTGGGAGGCAGTTCCCCCGGCGACCGCTGTCCAACCTATATATCCACCCCAAATGTGGGAGGCGGTTCCACCCGGCGACCGTGCACACCCCTCCCACGCCCTTGAAGCCGCTGTAAGCACAGTGCACCCAGTAGTCACGACACCCCACCAAATTCAAACAACTCTCACCGCAACCCCCTCCGCCAGCCGAATACCTTGCGGCGACACATCCGCGCGATAAGCATACGCCTCCACCCCGGCAGCCAAAGCCTCCCGCAAAGCCGCCGCGTACCCGGGATCGATTTCATGCGCCGCACGAAACCCACAGCCATCGGACCGCTGAATAACGTACAGCATCACGGCACGATGCCCCTCCGCAACCATGCTGCTTAATTCGTCCAAATGCTTACGTCCGCGTATCGTAACTGCGTCTGGAAAACAATAACTGCCGTCCTCGCCCACCAGCGTCACATTCTTCACTTCCACATAGCACAACCGAGGGTCCCCTTCACGCGACAATAACAGATCAATACGGCTGTTTGTCCCGTAACGCACCTCCCGTCGTATCTCGTCGTACCCGGCAAGCTCTCCAACAACCCCGCGATGAATGCCCTCAAGCACCACCGCATTCGCTCGCAATGTATTGATCCCGATCCAGCACACACCATTGTGCACCAGCTCCCACGTGCATCGGTACTTTCGCTTGGGATTCTCACTCGTGGTGAGCAACACCCGCCAACCGGGTGTCTGACACGTCTTCATACTCCCCGAATTCGGACAATGCGCCGAGATCTGCCGCCCGTCGTCCAGCACAACGTCGGCAATGAATCGCTTGTACCGCCGCATCAGCCTGCCGTGAATAAGTGGACCGTGAAACTGCATTACTCTCTTCGCTATGCGTTTTGACTTGCCCCCCTCCGCACGGTCTTCCACTGTGATACCTGCGCGGACAGTTTCAAGCCTAAGCCGTCATACTTCAGCTTTCCCACCGCTTGCAAAGCCAGCGCCCGAGAACTAAAGTACTACCCTGTCTTGCCACGAACGTGCGCCCGTAGCTCAGCTGGATAGAGCGTCTGCCTCCGGAGCAGAAGGCCACAGGTTCGAATCCTGTCGGGCGTACCAGCCTTTGCTTGGAGCGGAGCGAGAAGTGAAGGCTGCCGCGCCGTAGTCCCGCGGACGAAGGCGGGCGATGTGTGCGCATTTCAAGCTCCAGGCTGCCTCTCGGCGTGCCGGCCACGAACAAACACCCCATACCTACCTATCACTGTGTAGTATCAACCTGCTGCGCAGTCAGACATCCCCGGAAGAAACCTGCATTGGCTGTTAAACTTCGTTAAGTAGAATCAGCCGCGTACATATGTACGTCTTTAGTGCGGAGTTCGTACCGCCGGAGCTTCAAGCGGCGTCGTCCTTCCGCGGCTGAAAGACAAACTTCACGGAAATGCACTGGGAGAAAAAGGATTCGGCAAGGCTATTTCCGGCGATTATAGTAGGACTTAGCTGTTATAACCGTAGTCGCTGATAGTGGTAACGGTGCATTCATGAAATACAATGGTGTCATAGAGCGCAAGCTGGATCTGATTGCCCAGCGCGTTTCGAAGCTGCGCAGTCGGAGCCCGTTGACGACTCAAGAACTCGAGA
>JAIPIM010000087.1 GCA_021734725.1 Minisyncoccota bacterium
ACTGAATAGCAGACATGAGCGGATAAGGGTTCCCATCGTTCGATTCCTTTCTCTGGATGTGTTCATACTTTGCCGTGCCAGGGACAAACCTGTTGTTCGGCTTTCTTGATGAGCCAGGCGAGCAGGATGCCCGTGGCGCCCATGACGATATTCCCCATGAAAATGACATCGCTCTGCGGCCACCGCCGGGCATTCCACACCATCCACCCAATGCCATGGCTGGCCGCTACAATTTCCGCGGAAACCAAGGTCGTGTATGTAAAACCAATACTCACACGCATGCCCGTGAAGATGTGGGGCAGGCAGGAGGGGAAAATCACGTATCGGAAGATTTGCCAACGCTTTGCGCCCAGCGATTGTGCGGCTTGAATACGTTCCTCACTGACACTTTGCACACCCGCCATGCTGTTAATGGCAATGGGCGGAAAGGCGGCCAAAAAGAGCAGGGCAATTTTTGAGGCGTTGCCGATGCCCAGCCACAGGATCAGAATCGTGTAATACGCCAAAGGAGGCAGAGGCCGGTAAAATTCGATGAAGGGTGCGATTGCGGCCCGGAGTTTTTCTGAGGTGCCCATCCCCAAGCCAAGAGGTATCGCCAAGACGCAGGCAAGCGCAAACCCCGTGAGCATACGCAGCATACTTGAACCTAGGTGGAATAACAACGTATGATTCTGATAGCCTTCCGTCGTCACGTGAATGAACGCCCGCCACACCGATGCGGGTGTCGGAATGAAATTTGGAGAGACAAAACCCCGCGCGGTTATGGCCTGCCAGATGAGCAGAACGAGCAGTATAACAACGGCACTGATGCCTGCGTGCGCCAAGTCGGCGCGTACGGTCGATAACCAAGTCAAAAGTCTCTTCATTCCAGTCCTGTCTCTCTCCCCGTCCGGAATCCACCGGGACCTTCATAACGCAGCAAGGTAAACCCAAAGATACCATAATCAAAGTTCGCTCTATTCCAACGCAACACAAAAGTAGAACTCTCCTTTTCCATCTCAGTCATGTGAAAGCCTGAAGTTTTCCCATTTTTCTGACTTGGTTGGTCGGATCCGGATTACGATTAAAGCGTGAACTCCAACACGTGCGCCTCTCTGCCCCGCGTAACTGGTTACCCCGGGTTGTGCGGACTGGTGGCACTAATGGTGTCGAGGCTGTATGTTTAGAACTTAATAGTACGCATTCTCTATAAAGTAGCCCATTTCAAAGTGCGTACAGCCCGGGCGGCGGCAGCCCAGATTATCGGTTGACCAACTGCGGACAACCAAGCATGAAAGGTGGTGGCTCATGAAATCATCCTTTTCGCGACGTGAGTTTATCAAGACAGGTGTCGTGGCGGGTGTTGGACTGTCTTTCCCCAGCATTTGGATTAAGGGGGCCTACGGCGCGCTTGAGCCGGGCCATCGGATTCATCCGGCGATTGACGAACGGCTTGTAGTAGGGGTAACGGATGCGGGTATGGTCGAAGGGCATAACCCGGTCACCACGTGGGCACAGCAGGAAGCGATGGTGAAAAAGGACGTGGTTTGGGCGAACATGGACAAACTGGCGTGTCGCTTGAGTGGGGAGCGTGCTGCCCAGAAAGCATGGCGAACCATTTTTGTGAAGCCCCCCAAGAAAGCCGCGAGTGACATTGTTGTGGCCATCAAAACCAACAACATTGCTCAGCAGCACACGCGGAGTCCGGTCATAGCCAAAGTTTGTCATGTGCTTGTGAATGACCTGGGCGTGAAAGCTGAGAACATCTATATCTACGATGCCTGCCACGGCGGCAACTTGGAACGCTCCACTCCTTTCAGCGGCCTTCCAGAAGGAGTCCATATTGCCAATAAATGGGGTGGTTTCAGCCAGGAAACGGCTGTTCCGGAACCTTGGACTGGCGGTACGTCAAGTTGTTTGAAACACCTTGTAGACAATACCGTGGATATCTTGGTCAACGTTGCGATGTGCAAAGGCCACGGCGGTTCGTTCGGCCGGTTCACCATGACCATGAAGAATCATTTCGGTACGTTTGCGCCGCGACCGGGACACAGCAAGGACGGTTTGGAGTATCTGATCGCGCTGAATCGTACTCCGGAGATCTTGGGACCGATCGACCCGAAAACCGGTGCGGTGACGTTTCCCCGGCAACAATTGTGTATTGTGGATGCGTTGTGGGCGAGCGACCGGGGACCGGGAGGGAACCCTTCCCACCAGCCCAACTTCCTGGCAATGGGTGCACTTTCGCCGGTTGTCGATTATCAGGTAGGGACACAGTTCCGGCAGAAAAAAATGGGGTGGAACGTGAATGTGAAAGCCGCCGAACGCTTTCTCACGGACTTCGGTTACACGCCCGCGGACCTGCCGCACGGAGGTGAACTTGTTGAAGTGTGACACCCCAAAACATGTCGGGATGCGTATCCTCCTCGTGACAGCGCTCATCCTTCTGTCCGGTTGTGTTATGCAACCGGGGAAAGTGCTTCTGGATGGACCTGCCGTCGCTGGCTATACACAGGAAGGCCCGGTCAAAGTCTATACCGAAAACACCCTGTTCGATTACATAAACGGCGAGGCCGAGGTGTATTTTGCGCGGGGTTTCCAACGACTGTATGTATTGACTTACCGGAATGATGCCAGCGGGGATCTGTACACCGTCGATGCGTACGATCTCGGCAGTTCGGATCAGGTGAGGGAAACCCATGAGTACTTCAAAGGCCGCCATTCAAGGCCCATTGACGGTCTTGCCAATGCGACGACCGACGGGTTGACCGTTCACTTGCCGCAGGGCTCCTTTTTTGTACGGATTCAGGCAACGCAAGATGTCGCGGAGCCGTCAGAGGAGGAGCTTGTCGGTTTGGCCAAAGCGGTTCATGGAGTTCTTTAGCCTTAAGGCGGGACCATGCGAGAATAGGTTGGCTGTGATGGGTGTGTGTGGGCTGCGCACATACCCAGGTACTCACAAACTCCCATACTGCGATGATGGAGTTCGAAATGTGGGAGGGGCCTTAGCGCCGCGACCGTATGTGACTGTCACGAATCGTACAGGACACTACTTGGTTGGACGAAAATGACATTGCTGGCCGGCGCATTGAGGGCTCTGTCCTGTTTGTCGTTCTGCTCTAAAATCGCCATGCCACCCCCAGCCGAATTGCGAAGCCGCTGAGGTCCACCTCGACCGGCGGGTTGCCCGGGGACACAAACCGCAGGTCACGTCCCCCGTCCTCGTAATCCGAAAACTCAAGCCAGCGGTATTCGCCATCCAACATTATGTCCAGGCATTTCAAGGCGTGCCATGTAATGCCTGTGCTTAAGCGAGTCCCCCAATTTTCATCGTCGCCTGACGCACGGTAGCTGTCCTCTTTTTCAATATAATCGGACCAATAGTACCCGATACCGGCGCCAACGCGGACGCTGCACGGTCCGATGAGTCGCGGCCATTCATTCTCGAGGTACAGTTCGCCTCCCTCCACCTCTAAATCCATCTCGAAATGGTGAACGTCTCCCATGAATTCCAGGGCCCCGTCCGTTTCCGCGTCCATCCGGTCATAGGCCAAGCCAAGGCGCAAGTTCGGGTAAATCGGGTAGTCGAGTTGCACGCGGTATGAATAATACTGATCAATGGTGTCGATGGAGCCACCGAAACTGTCGTTGATCCAGTCGACGTAATCGTTGATGTCGTCCATATTCGGAAACCCGATGCCCGCACCGGCGGTCAAACGGAAGCCATAGCCACACTGCGTCGCTCCGCGGGTTTCTTCATAGGCTGTGAATTCCAGCCGGGTCATGGACGGTTTGTCGATGAGTTGCGACCAGCAGGTGGCAGCCGCGACGGTTGCACCCAGGAGCAAACAGGTGAAGTGCGCCTTAACCATGGTTGTTCCTCCAGGCTTTGAGTCATGGCTTGACGGTGTTTTTCGGCCACTCTCCAAGCGACACTGTCACATTCAACGCCTGCGGGCCGGCACGGTCCACCCGGATCTCCGCAACCGGCGCGGGCGCCATCAATTCGGCGGCCGACACAATTCGTTCGCGCGGCTCAATCTGCTGTCCGGGTTCGGGCATGAAATGAAACATCACACGATCATCGGGTTCGAGTCCATAAACGTTGGCGCTGATCGGCACCCAAACGTCGGTCTTGGTTATTTTCGGCATACTGATGGTGTACCCCCAGGACGCGCACCTGCCGCTCAATGTTGTGCCGGTTGGTGTGGTCAGTTTGACCTGGCTGTTTCCGATGACGGACGTCTTAATACTGCGGGCCGTGACTGCCACCTGGTCCGCGCGCGTTGCCACAACCGTCGCGGCCTGGTCGTCAATCGTAACCGAATGATGCCCGGGTGCGCGTTCCATATCAGGGGCCCCATCAGTGACGTTGAATGTTTCGTCGACTTGGCCGTTTCGCGTGTCAATAACACCGTCTTTCGGTTCAATACCCGCGTGCGTTGCCGGTGCACTGCCTTCACCGTCCTGAAGCAACCGGATGACACCCGCCGTGCCGCCGATGATAACACCGCCGAGTTTCGCGGTTTTGCCGAGGTCCAGAGTGAACGAGTCGGCGTGCGGGTCGACATCCGGCGCCACCTCCCGCGGATCCATTTCCTCGCCATCCACGGCAACGAACTGGATCGTTTGGACCTCCCCCACGAGAGTCGTATTGACATTCGTCCGGCCTTCCAGCGCGGTGAAGGTTACCATCGTAACTGGGCGCGGATGCAACAGATGTTCCTGGTCTTCTTCTTTTTCGGCCTCACGCATGTCCTTTTCTCGTCTCAAGCGGCCGATCCGCGCGCCTTCGTCCTCCAGAAACTTCTTGATTTTCTCCGCCATCTCAATGATGTCCTCGCCCGATGCGCCTTCCGCCTTCATCGTGTAAAGCTTATCAACCATTCCCTTGGCTTTATCGCGCGCTTCCGGACTGATGTCCGTAATGCCGGTGGCGTCGGCATTCTCTCCCAGGAAGTCCAGTAACTTGTCGATCTGTTCCTGAACATCTTCGCAAGCGGCCGCCGCGTTTACGTAAATGCGCAGAGCCTTCTGAGGATGAAAGGCCGGTCCGCCGCTGTCAATGACCTCAAACAACGCAAGGATCAGTTGATTCAGTACCAGACCGTCGAAGAACGGGAAATCGCTTTTCTTTTTGCGTTGTTTGGCATCGACAAGCCGGTCCAGGAGTTTATTGAATCGCTCCACGGCGTCCTCGCTCATGGCGTTTTCTTCGCGGAGTGCGCCGGTTAAATCGTCGATAGGTTTGCCGGGCGCCATGCATTCCCGTACGGCCTGGACAAGCCATTTCAGTGCCTTTTTCTTGTTCTTTTTTGCATCCGGTTCATTGCCTTCTTCCAGGGCGTCCCGAGCAGCGTCGAGCGCGCTGCATGCGTTGCCAAGCGCGAGCTTCCGGTTGATATCCTGCGTTTGTTCCGCGGTCTTCCGAAGCTCCGACGAAAGTCCCGCCAGGGTCTCAGCTTCGTCGGCATAGACGTTGAGAACAAGGCTGATGATGACGATAAACAGGCATCCAATCCGCTCTCCCCGTAATCTTGCATGCATTGTACAGTCTTCCTCTGTTTCGTTTTCCGCCCCCAATGTGTTTACGAACCCCTACGGTCCACTACATAACTCTACAATGGATTTCAATCGAAAACAAGAGAGGGCACAGTGAATCAGCGATTACAAATCGGGATTGCTGGATGGATGAGGGATCGCAGGGATTTTAGGAATGCAGGGATTCGGGCACGAGGCAAGCTGCCGGGTTGTCGAATGACCCACAAGAATCACTGTGGTCCCATAACTCTTCAGAAGTGGCGAATGTCAGCGCAATCCGTGCTTGGGTGGTTGCAGGTTTCGAGCCCCCAGCCATGTCGGCGGACAATAGCGGTCGACGAGAGCGGCGGACGATAGGGACCCGTCGTTACTCGTTATCCGTTCTCGTCGTCCGTTCTCGTCAACCGATTCCTCTTGAAAGTCGGGAAATACGCGACATAGTTTTCGGTTCACGAGCTTCCCCGTTTTGCATCTTGCGGAGGGGTGGCTGAGTGGACGAAAGCAGCGGTCTTGAAAACCGCCGGACATGCAAGTGTCCCAAGGGTTCGAATCCCTTCCCCTCCGCCATTATTACCAAGCACTTATGACTTTTCGCTTTAACTTTTTTTCTGCCTATGTGTTGACGTTGTGTCACCGTTGTGTTATTATAATAGTATGCAGGATGACACAACACTAAGCTTGGAGGTGCAAAAATGACACAACGCAAGGCACGCATTACTGAAACGACTGTCACGAGCCGGGGGAAGAAGTATACTCGTTTCGTCGTGGTTTTCTATGATGAGACCGGCAACCGGAAGCGGAAGACCTTCAACCGAGCGGCACCCGCGAAAAAGTTTGCTGAGCAATGCGACAAAGACGCGGCACGCCACGAAGCACGACAGGCAATGCTTAAACGCCGCATAGGGCAAGACGCGGAAAAGCTGTCACCGGAGCGGTTGAGGGATGCTGTAGAAGCACTTGCACTGCTAGAGGGGCGCGGCACCCTGACAGACGCCGTTAAATGCTATCTGCGGGAATTACAGCGCAAGGCGAAGAACGTTCCCACGGTTGCCAGCCTGATTGATCGATATTTGAGAGAATCGGAAGGCGAAGGGTTGCGACCTGCATCACTGAAAGAACTTAGAGTACGCTTGAACAAATTCGCCGGGACTTTTGGCAAACAGCGTATAGACGAAGTGGAGCGGGGGGCGGTTCAGGAATGGCTTTCGTCACTCACTAACGGCGGCGGTAAGCCGCTTGCACACAACACGCGGAAACACTATAGGTATGTTATCGGGGGCCTGTTTAATCATGCCATAGAACATGATCTTTGCAGTGAAAACCCCATAGCACCCAAGACGCGGTCGAGACGCCGCACACAACGCCGTACAGAATCTCCAACCGCTGAGATTTTCACACCTGCCCAGGCTAAGGCATTGCTGAACGCTGCAAGAGATAACGTCCCGGAGATGATAGCGCCTATTGCTATAGGACTGTTTGCCGGTGTGCGTACGGCGGAAATACGCCGCCTCAATTGGTCTCACATTGATTTGGGGCGGCGCGTTATCAAGATTACGGGCGACATAGCCAAAAAACGATCAGTGCGGAATGTCAGCATATCAGACAACCTGTTAAAGTGGCTGGCACTGGCACCCGATCACACCGGGGCCGTAGCACCCGAAACGGCGGGCATATGGCGCTTGCGTAAAGACAAGGTGTTAGAGACTGCAAAGGGGGTTCAGGCCTGGCCGTATAATGCCATGCGGCATTCATTCGGGAGCTATCACCTAGAGCAACACGGAGACCCGAAAAAGACGGCGCTTGAAATGGGACACCGTGACACTGGCGATCTTTTGTTTGAACACTATCGCCAGTTGACCACAAAAGAGGATGCTGCCAAATACTGGCAGATCGAGCCGGAACAGGGCGCGGTGTTGCAGTACAATGCCGGAGTGAACGCCGGTGAAAAAGCTCAGTAAAAAAATGTCAACAGGGGTTGACAGCGTTAAAAATATAGCATATTGTAATAGTACAATTGAAAACTTGTTTGTCGAAGTTGACTCGCTTTTACGGCGGCAAAGACCCCGGAAACGGGACTTCGAGACAAACGAGAATACAAAGCGTTAGCGGGACAAAGCTTCCCGACGCTAGCAAAGACTAGACGCCTTGTAAGGTATTAACCTTGCAGCGCGTCTTTTTTTTGTGCTGCGTTACTCGGAGCTAAAGCCATGCGACGCAAAAATATAAAGTTTCTCACCTGCCTGACTCAATCGGGCCTTACTTCTCACGAGCTAGCTATCAAGGCTGGCGTTCACCCAATCACAGTGTCCCGTCTGCTGAATCGTCGTCAAACAGCCAAAGAGGCAACGGCGCGGGCAATCGCTGAAGCGCTGCAAACGACCCCGGAAGCTCTCGAACTGGTCGAGGAAGGGGGCGCGGCATGACTTACGAAGTATCACCAACATTGACACCTGCCTATGTAGATGTGCGTGGCGCTTGTGCGTTTACGGCGCTATCACGTCGAACCCTGGACTACGCAAAGGACGCGGGAGAACTGCCGTTCATTCGGAAAGGCCGAAAGATTCTGTTCAAGGTTTCCGATCTCGAACAGTGGATGGACGAAGACCGTCTGGACGTTACGGACGCGGTTCGACGAATGGAAGGGGGTTCGCAATGAAGAACCAAGCCATAAAAAACCCCGGAGCCGGGCAAGCATCCGGGGCCAATGAAATAATCACTAGTCATAATATACAGTGGATGTGGGAAGATTGCCAACGGTCCCTAATCGTCAAAGATGATCTGCAATCAATGGGCTGGCACGCCACGCCAGACGGGTACGCGATCCCATACCGTGACCCGGCAACCGGAGAAGCAATCACTTGCCCGGACGGGCGGCCATACACAAGGACACGTCTACGGTATCCCCAAAACGGTGTGAAATATCTATCGCTCAAAAGTGGCGGGATCAGATGCTTCATCCACCCGGATGCACACGAAGCCATCACCAAGACGCCAGACTTACCCTTATATCTGACAGAAGGCGAAAAGAAGGCCGCGTGCGCAACGCTTCTCGGAATGCCATGTATAGGCTTGGGCGGTATTTGGCTATGGAAGCAGAGCGGCACTGAAGGCGACCTGAACCATGATTTATTGCCATACGTCCAGGACGGGCGGGACGTGGTTCTTATCTACGACAGCGACGCGACAGAGACCCCGCGAAAAACCCGCGACTTTGCCGATTGTGCAAGACGGCTGGCAGTAGCGCTTGAGCCGTATGGTTGCCGACTGTATCGGTTTGATATGCCCCCCGGTGACAGTGGTAAGGTCGGCCTAGACGATTGGTTAGCGGAGAACGACGGGGACACCATCCTACTCCGCGAAATCATCGAAGGGAGGGCGGCATAATGAAAAAGCTGGTAATCCCTGAAAAAGCTACAGCATCGATCAGTATCACCAACACGGACACCGGCAATGCACGGCGGCTTGTCAACCTTCATGGCGATAATATTCGCTATGTCTACGAAGCCAAAGCATGGCACGTATGGAACGGCCAATGCTGGGAGCCTGACACGTCCAGTAAGGTGATGCAGTACACCGGCACGGTTGCGGACCAAATACGCCGTGAGGCGTTCGCATTGGACACGTCCGACGAAGGCAACCAAAAGAAACAGGTTCAGCTTGTGAAGTGGGCTAATTCCTCACTGGATGAACGACGCCGTCAAAGCATGATGCGTCTTGCTGCGGCTGAGCCGGGCATGACCGTTTCCGTTGAAAAGTTTGACTCCGATCCCTGGCTTTTGAACTGCCGGAACGGGACGCTTGATCTTCGTTCCGGTGAACTACGACCGCACCGGCGGGAAGACCTGATTACATGCGTACTACCCGTCGAGTATCACGAGGGCGCAAAGTGCCCACGGTGGACGCGATTCATGGAGGAAATCTTCGACGGCGATGAATCACTTGTCGAGTTCATGCATCGGGCCATAGGATACAGCTTAACCGGTGACATTGGCGAACAGGTTTGTTTCATCCTTCACGGCTTCGGGGCCAACGGCAAGTCAACGCTGTTGACCACCATCGGGAAGCTGCTTGGAGACCTGGCACGGCACGCCAGTATAGAGACGTTCACAGAACGAGACTCGGGCCGCATTCCAGAGGACCGGGCACGGCTTCGAGGGGCGCGGTTTGTAACTACGTCCGAGACCGGGCGCGGCCATAGACTGGATGAATCCTTTGTCAAGGATACAACCGGCGGTGAACCTATTACGGCGCGGTTTTTGCATCAGAACAGTTTTGAGTTTTCACCGACTTTCAAGCTGTTCATGGCGTGCAACCACAAGCCGGGTATAAGCGGCACGGACCACGGAATCTGGCGACGTATTCGGCTTGTTCCGTTTACTCAGAAGTTCGATCCACGACAGGAACCGGATTTGGAATATACGCTGGATTCAGAACTACCCGGTATCTTGGCTTGGGCCGTCGAGGGCTGCCGTCAATGGCAAGATCAAGGCTTGGGTATGCCCGACGCGGTTCAAAAGGCGACAGAGGGTTACAGGTCTGAATCCGATCTTCTCGGATTGTTCATCGATGAAGTATGCACAGTGTCAGACTGCCTGACAGCATCATCCAGCGACTTGTATTCAGCATATCGCCAGTGGTGCGACACCGGCGGCTATAGGCCGATGAATCAGAGAAACTTCGGCTTAGGACTGAAGGAACGCGGATACGAGAACACACGCGGCGCGGGCGGGCGGTATGTCTGGCGCGGCCTTGGAATTAGGGAGGCCAAATAGTGAACCTAGTGAACCAAGTGAACCTTGTTTTACTTTTTGTCCATAGAGTGATTTGTAAAGGCTACAATGTAAGAAGGTTCACTTCCTTCACTTCCTTCACTGGATTGAGCACAAAATGAATGAAAACTTCACAATTCTGATAGATACCAGAGAACAAACACCGTTCAACTTTGGTGTGGATGTTGCCACCCAGGAGGGCACTTTGGCTTCTGGCGATTACTCGCTTGCCGGGTTGACTGACCTTGTGGCGATAGAGCGAAAAAGCCTGCCAGACCTATGTGCTTGCATCGGGCGGGAACGTGACCGTTTCAAGCGGGAGTTGCACAGACTTCAGGCATACCGATGCAGGGCTGTCATTGTCGAAGCAGAATTAGGCGCTGTAATGGCGGGCAACTACCGATCCAAGGTAACACCTGCTTCAGTGCTGGGAAGTGTCTCAAAGTGGATGGTTCGGTACCAAATACCTTTCATCTTTGCTGGGGCTCACGGCGCGGCTGTATGCCATTCGATATTGAAGAACTTTCACGGTCACCTAGTGGAAACCGTCGAGGCTGTCACCGGCGCGGCATTGACGGGAAATAAGGCCGGGAAACGGGAGCATGAAAAATGATTCTGTACATTGGACTTGGACTGGCGTTCGTCTGCGAAATTGTCGCGATGATTATCGCTGTAACTTACTTGGTCGGGAGGTAGTTTGATGCCAACCTGCAAAACCTGCGTCTACCGCAACCGTGAAACGCACCTATGCCGAAAGCGCGGAACGATGGTAAGCCGCTATGATCCGGCTTGTTATCTTTATAAACCGATTCGAGCGGTCCGCAATACGGAAAGCAAACAAAAAGGTACACACCATGAGTAAACGCGAAAACATCACCATCGAATGTAAGACCTGCCAGCACTACTTTGAACACGAGGCCGGGGAGTATGGCGAATGCCGACGCCATGCACCATGTACTGGACGGCGTAACCGCTGCGGTGTCGTCATCGCGGAATGGCCTACGGTCGAACCCAATGACAAGTGCGGAGACTACCGGGGGGCGTAAGAAACTTTACGCACGTAAAGAACGAAATACCTTAGAGGCAACCCATTTACATAGAAACGTCAATTCGACTAACAAAAGTGAGGTGAATATGAAGCCCGGACCTAAACCAAAACCGACTCACACCCTGCTGCTGCGGGGCAATGGTGATGTCAAACGCAAGCGCCAGAGCGAACCGAAACTCGAACCGCATGTTCCTGCGCGGCCTGAGCATCTCAGTGAAACCGGGGCGGTCGTCTGGGACTATTACGCACAAGTACTCGGAAATTGCCGCGTGCTGACTGAGGCCGATTCACTGGCGCTGGAACAGCTTGCCGAGACATACGCCGAATGGTGGGATGCAGAACAGCTTGTTCGGCGTGAGGGCATTTTGTGGACAAACCCACGAACCGGGGCGCAACACGTTCACGCTGCTGTGCGGGTACGGGACGCAGCACGTAAACACCTGTGTAGGCTTTTGTGTGAATTAGGGTTGACTCCGAGTAGTCGAACCGGCATTTCTGCGCTTGACCCTGAAGCCGACGAACCGGAAACCATAACGTAGGATCAGAGACCATGAACCAACAGAAGATTCTGAACTGGATGCGGAGAGTGTGTTATTACGGCGGCGCTTCCGCTGTAGGTGTCGGCATTATGTATCTGCTCCGGGGGCAATCCTTCGGGGCGGTCTTTGTCTGTGTGGGGCTGGCAAGCATGGCGGATGGAATTTTTGATCTGTAGGGCTTGACAACTAGCGCCGTACGGTGTATCTGTAGGACATACGAAGGCAAGCCGGGCCAAGACCCGAAAAGCCTGACAACAATTTAGAAGCTCGCAAAGACGGGACTACTCACACAATCGT
Organism: Minisyncoccota bacterium; assembly: GCA_021734725.1. Taxonomy (GTDB): domain Bacteria; phylum Verrucomicrobiota; class Lentisphaeria; order Oligosphaerales; family MVZH01; genus JAIPIM01. The sequence continues at coordinate 12,174 of JAIPIM010000087.1, forward strand.
GAGTGGTCCTTTTTTTTTGCCACAAAATCTGGGAGTTATGACAATGAAAAGTATCAAGGAACTGAAAGAACAGCGTGCCGACATTCACGACAAGCTTCAACTCATCACGTCAACGGTTAAGCGTGAGGGGCGCAACATGACCGACTCCGAAAAAACGGAGTTCCGCAATCTGACCGATGAGTTCGACGAATTTACGGTCGAAATCAGGAAGGCAGAAAAAGCTGAACAGCGTCTTCACACCGGCCCCGCACCGGCACGCCAAGACGCTTTTGGCCAGCCTTTGGACCAAGACAAGATGACCGGCGCACGCGCTCTTGCTGGCTGGGCTAAACTTGCCGGGGGCGGAATTGCCACGGACGAGGAACGGCAAGCACTGACTGATTCCGGGATGCAGATCAAAGCGGATGGTTCGCTTATTATGCGGTTCGCACCGGAGACACTTGGAAGGACTGGCGTTGAGGCGCGGGCCTTGGGTACGACCGCCACCAACATTGGTGGTTCGACGGTCCCGACGAGTGTGATGGAAACTCTCATCAAGGCACGCTTGGCCGTAGGTCCGATTCTGGACTACGTCCGGACGTTCCGGACGGACACCGGGGAGACTATGGAAGTTCCCACATGGTCCGGCACGTCTGAACGCGGAGAACTCACATCGGAAGCCGGTGAAGTTCCCGAGGACACTTCGACACCGTTCGGGACGAAGAC
>JAIPIM010000088.1 GCA_021734725.1 Minisyncoccota bacterium
TGTATGGGTAACGGACAGGGCTAGTGGCCGGCGTCCACTTCCTGATAAAACCAGTAAGCATACGAAACGTGATCGCCTCCCACGGTAAGATCTAACACATCCGATGTGACGTTCACACCCGGAATCTCAAAACAGACTTCGGTAAAGGCTTGGTCGGTATGCAGACGCAACTCGAAATCCTCGGCCTCGCCATTCACAACGACCCGCAAGGTTGGCCGCTCCGCCAACTGCAGGCCCGTAATCTTTCTCCGGCCATCGCAAACGGCAACCGAAGTGTCCACCTTCGCTCCCGTGCGCAAGACCACTCGTAATGCTTGGCCGGGAATAACCTTGACCCGAAATCGCTCATACCCAATCACGACCCGTCCCACATCCAATAATTGCGAACCGCCCAGGCTTCCGGTTGCCATACACTCCTTAATCGAAACGCCGGGCACTCGGACACAGGTCCCGTAATCAGCGGCCTCTTCGTCAACCGCGTACCCGACATCCAGAGTGTCGACCAACATCCATCCGCCATCGACAAATGATTTCGCAGTCGCTGAAAGCGGCGACTGGGCCGCGTCCAGAACACCCCAATCAGCTTCAAAGCAGGCTACATTTCTGCCGCCCTCAAACGCCGTCACATCCTCCGCAATTTTTGCCCCGCACACCGGTGTCAAAACGCCACCTCGAGCATAACGATTCTCCACCAGCCACACACCCGGACGCAACTCCGGCTCATGCTTCAATGTTTCAACATTTAAAATTGTACTGCTCCGGCCGTTTCCGACAAGCTCAGGAGTTACAACACCGGGCATGTTGATTGGAAAAGATTGGGGAAGATAATAGCTCAAACCAACCGCCCCCAGGAACCCCACACGCCCGCACGGCTCAATGAGAGGACGCAACTGCTTGGTGAATTCTATGCGACTGCGCAGCTTGCGGCATTCCTCAGCGTATGCCATGCCCATATAACACATTCCGAACATCTGATAAATAAGAAACGGAAGGGCGAATATCAATAATTTCCCGCGACTCTTTGCACATTTGGCGAAGACGCCCAAACCAACCGCCATGAAAAAATAGAGAAACGGTAGTATCCAAGCAAAATAACGATCCCAGATCAACCCCTGCCATCCGCTGGCGGCAACCAGTAAGGCTGTCAGACCGAACACGGACAGCAACCAGTGCAGCCAGCGTCTATATCGCTGCTCCTGGCAAACGCTCCAGTAGCCGCCCGCAAGCATCAGTATTCCACCCGCAATGGGAACCATATAGAAAGATCGATACCCAAAATCCGCCCCGAATACGAAACGAACCACGATTTTGCCCAAATCCCTTGATATCATGTACAGGGTGCCAAACAATGGCGCATTGACCGCATGCCCCTTGCCGACAACCGAATGAAACTGCCACATACCCGTCAGCCACTTGTTAAGTCCCAGCACAAAGCCAAACGCAAGGATCCCCGCAAACCCGGCACAGGCAGCCCCGGACACCTTCTCCCCTTCGTCGTCGCGGTAACGGATCAAACTCCAGAACAAGCACGTAAACGAAAGGAGGATTCCCTCAGGCCGACATAGCGATGCGGCAGCCAGAGACAACCCCAACCACCCCCAGCGGCGATTGAGTGCCGCCAAAACCGCCGCCGCGGCAAGGAGCATGAACAGCGACATGTCATTCATACTGATCCCCGCATGCAGCGTATGACCACTCAACAGTGTCAAGCCCAACGCCACGGGAGCAACGCGCGGATTCAAACGAAAACAAACGCGCCCAAATAGATAGATGAAACCAACGTAACAGGCAATACCAAAGAGAAAGATCGCGGTAGGAAAGGCATCCCCGCGCGCGCCCGCCAAGTACAGCAGACCGAGAACGGCCGGATACAGGTGGCTTGTGCTGCCCGTGCCGGGTGCCGAACCGGCGGCAAAACAGTACGGGCGCCCCTCCGCCCAAGCTCGGCCATACTGCATGGAAATCAGTGCATCCATCTGCACGGGAATTGCGTGACCGCCAAAACCGAAATAAACGGCAATGCCCCAGGCAGCCCCCGCAAGAAACACGGCCAAGACAACAGCCGCAAGAATCGTCCCGTTCCTACCCAAAACCATTCTTAGAGCCTCCGTAATAAGCGATTACACGCCCCCACTTCAGTCACCCGCATCAGGATGGATGCCACGCCGCTGATACGTTGGAATATCCAGATTCTCGCCGTTAACCGTGGTCGGAGTCGTTCCAGAAAAAATGCCCAGCGACTGTTCCTGAAGAGGCAATTCCTCCTGTACGGCCCCAGGCTTGGGCGGCGGCGGACCGGTCCGGCTCCGTGAAATGACCGAAGAACGCCCGTCCCCCTGCGTGGACGCACTCCCAGAGGACTCGTGCGTGGACTGCCGACAAATGAGCCCGGTGATCTGAATGCCGGCCCCCACCAGAGTACTGGCACAGGCGCCAACCATGACGCGCGCACGCTCGGGAAAGTAGCCTTGCAAAGCCGACAAACACCCCCGCAATTCTCCCACGGACATGGTATCGCCCGCCAATAAAGTGATCACGGCTGCATCCGCCTGAGCCAATGTCTCAGGACCACCAATCAACGGACACTGCAAAAACGCTTCTATCGCCTGCTGAGACCGATCGGCCCCCGTCCCCTGCCCAACACCAACATTACACGTTGCCGGATGCTGTTTAAGAGTCGTACGTATGGCCGCAAAATCCGCCGTCAACATCCACTCCGCCCACGCAATACCGGCCAGCCCGTTGACGGCACTGGCCAAGACGGCATCCGCCTGAGTGAACGCCTCGTCTGCCGGCGTGTCAGCGGGAAGCATCGTGAACAAAAGATCATTCTGTACGACAATCACAGCATCTGCGAGCTCGCGCAAAGGCTGTAAAACGTCTTCCGCCTGCCGACGACGCCAATGTCCCTCAAACGCAAACGGCAAAGTCACCAAAAAAAATGCAGGGACCCCTTCCTCGCGAGCAAGGCGAGCCACGACTTTCACGGCGCCGGAACCCGTCCCCCCGCCTAACCCGGCCACAACCAGCAGAAGGCGGGCCTCTCCGATAAATTCGCGGAGATCGTCAGCGGAAGCCCCGCTGGCACGCTCGCCCAACTCAACATCACCGCCACACCCCGTGTCACAGTCCCACTCGGGACCCAACGCAATATGAACCATACCGCTCAGCGCCTGAAACGTGCGCTGATCGGTGTCCGCAACAGCCAAATCCAGACGGGCGCCACCAACATTGTCCTGAACTCGCGCAATGGTGCGCGCACCGCCACCGCCTACACCCAGTACGGCCACTCGCTGCGTTGAAGAGATCATGGTCGCCCTCATCTCTCGGTTCATAGACGCAAACTACAAGACAACACCGCACGTCGCGTCAGTTCATGTAACGATACTACCAACGGAAAGCACGCGTCACTAAGCCCCATACCTTACTGAAATCCTCACGGACCTGCTCCATGAAAGCCGGCTCAGAATCGGCAATCTCCAGCGACAATCGCCCCCACCGCAACAGTCCAACAGGAGTAACGTAACGGGGAGAGTCTGAAACATCCTGCACCCCGCTGACCAGACGCGGACGCCCAGTGCGTACCGGCATATTAAACACTTGATGCGCCAGCTGAATCACACCGGGGATCATCGCACCACCCCCGGCAAGCACTATACCCGCGGCAATCCGCGGTAATGCATCCGCCTTGCGAAGATCAGCCAGAATGACACTGAATAATTCATGCAAGCGCAATTCTATGATCTGCTCCACTGAGGACACAGGAATACGCCGTCCCCCTTTCCCCAAAGTCTCGACCTCCACCAAACGTGAACGTCCATCCGGCGTCATCGCCGCGGAAGCTCCAAACGTGCCCAGCTCGTGCAGTAACTTACGACACTTTGGCAGAGGCAGACGAAGCCCCAGACTGAGATCGTTGCTGATATGCTCACACCCCACCGTCACCTGCCCCGAGTGATACGCACCCGGGCCAAAAAAAACCACATATTCAGTAACGCCGGCGCCAATATCCAACACCATCGCTCCCTGCTCCATTTCCTCGGGGGAAAATAACGCGAAACCGTCTGCAACACCGCTGAATGCAATGTCGGTTGCCGGATACCCCATCGCATCGGCCAGCGTTCGGCAACTCGTTTCCACCGTATTATGCTGACCGTAGATGATCTGTATCTCCGCTTCCAGCCTTCCAGCCACGAGACCAACCGGATTCAACACCTCACGATCCCCATCCGCAACATACCGGCGATCAAGATGATGCAGTATACGCTTGTCCGGCGGAAGAGCGTACGACTTGGCATTGCGCAAACCCGTCATAACGTCCGTCTCTCGAACTTTGCGGTCCATGGAATGAATGACCGTACTGCCAACGCTGTTAACGCTGCGAACCGAACCACCGCTCACCGCCAGAAAAACATGTCCAATGTCTAAACCCGAGGCTTTTTCGGCTTCGGCCAACGCCTGCATGAGCTGTTCCTGTACGATGTTTACATCACTTACGTCTCCCTTTATAACCTTCAGCGCCGGACGTTCACCGACTCCCACAATCGACAGAACATCGTCCGGGAGAAATTCACCCATCACGACTTTGACGGCACTGCTGCCGATCTCTACCCCAGTTAAAATATCTCGTTTATGCTTCGCCATATGCTTGCCACAAATGCCACACAAATGATGTGACCGCCAAGGAAACTTCAAAACAATCAACTCGCCAATACAATAACACAAATCCCGATTTTTTATCCCCACGAAAACGACTCATGACAAAAATTTCGCCCTATAGTATGGGGATGCGTTCATTCCGGTTGGAATCCGATAAGAGGTACAGCATGCTCACAGCTCCGCTTGCAGTCTCCGACGTTCTCTACGCCTTTCAACAAAGCGACACGTTCGCCCGCCTGATTATCGGACTTCTCTGCCTGTTGTCCATTCAGGCATGGAGCATTATGATCGACAAAGGACTCATCGTCCGGCAGGCGCGTCGCGGAAGCAAACACTTTGTCGACCGCTTTGCCGAGTGCCACTCACCCGTCGGAATGCTTTTGCAGTTGCAAAAACATAAAGGCCCCCTTGTGGATGTCTATGAAGCGGGGATCGAAGGGATCGCGGACGTCCTGGAACTCGATGATCGAATGCTGGAAAAATGCGCACGGCAACATGCGCTGCCCCGACGCCTGTCAATGCACGAAGTCGATCGCGTACGCAGCACATTGGAACGCACTGTGTCAGCTAAAGTCGTGGAACTCGAAGGACGCCTCGGCTTGCTGGGCACTGCCGTTACGATAAGCCCATTCCTGGGCCTGCTTGGAACCGTATGGGGTGTTATGATCGCATTCACCGGCATGGCCCAGGCAGGAAAACCGGATATCGGTGCTATGGCACCTGGGATTAGTGGCGCGCTCCTGACCACCGTTGTGGGGCTTGTCGTCGCCATACCTTCACTGGTTGGATTCAACCTGCTGACCAGCGGCGTGCGACAGGCCATCACGGAAATGGATAATTTTGTGGAAGATTTTATCTCCATGCTGAAACTGGAAACCGAAGACATCAAGAATAACACTTGAAACCTCCGGAACCGCGACGCGGGAAACCTGAAACCCGCCAGCCAAGGCTGGTCCGCCACGGCGGAAAACCCAAACCCCTACGACCAACATGCCACGACGACAGCGGACAGAACTGGAAAGCTTCAGCGGTATCAATATTACGCCGCTCATGGACCTGACATTTCTGCTTCTCATTGTGTTCATGATCACGGCGCCAATGCTGGAATATGCGGTTGATGTCTCGCCGCCTGAAATGAATGCGGAAACAATTCAGGAGAAAGACAACATACTCATCAATCTCAGCAGCAATGGTACCGTGCGCCTGGGCAGAGAACAGGTATCACCGAGCGAACTTATCCGCCAACTCGAAAACGCCGCTGACCTGAACCCGGATGTCACGGTCCTTATACGAGCGGACGAGAGTAGACCCTATCGCGAAGTGGTCGACCTCATGCGGACAGTCCGTAACGCCGGATTGTTCAACTTGTCTCTGGTCACACAACCGGAAGAATAGCAGACAGAACCGCAAATGCCTGCTTGTATTTTTGTCAATAAAGCTGTACTATGTAACCTCAGAGGTATGCTGGACAAAATCGCGCCCAGCTAACACAACGGAAAAGCTAAAAAAAAGAAGGAGACGTGTCATGCCTAAGGGGAAAGAAGTATTCGCGGGACTCAATCAAAACGGGCTCATTCTCTTTATCATTCTACTGCTGGTATGCCTGCCCCTGTGCTGGCTTCCTTGAGTCCTGGATGCCTGCAAAGCGGCCCGCTCCATGGACGAAGAAGAGGGTCCAACACAACCCGCGCAAGCTGCCGCAGACACAGAAGCGGAACCGGAGGAAGAGAAGCCGGCAGAATAGTCATATGCCTGGCGATACAGTAAAAGGAACTTCTCCTTTTTCTTTCTTGCCAAAAGTGCTGGCGTTGTCCAGCTTGGCATTCTACCTCGGGTGGAATGCCTACTGGCTGGGCAACGCTCGCGTACCACCCAGCATCATGCTGGGTGTATTCGGTGTCCCAGCCCCGACTACAGGGATGACTCGGAGCTGGGTCGCTTTGCTTAAGGGCAAAACACTCCTCAGTTTGCTGTGGAATCCATTCAGCGTCCCCGTCGCTGGTCTTTTTGCTTGTTCTCTCTCTGTATTGGTGCGGAATATTCTTTTAAGACAAAACCACAGCCTCCATCCCCGTATTGCAATCGCCTGGATCGTCCTTCTCGGCGCGAGCTGGATTGTAAAACTGGTACTCGGCGCGGCATGGTGGTGACCCGACACAGGCACCATGTCGGAACTCGTAACTGCTCAAGGAATGCGGCAAGGTGTCGCGAAGGGGCTTTTTACACCTCAGCTCCCCTGCTGGGACTCGTCCTTCCGCATCTTGCGGAGCCAATACTCCATCTGTTTTCCCGCCGCTTCGCGCCCGCCCAGGCCGAATGCCAGAGCCACGGCAAATGCAGCACCCGTCGCGATCGCGCCGAGCGACAGAGCAAACGCCACCAAAATGATATCGTTCGCAATACCCATCGCCCGCAGGCCGATGGCGAGGACAAGACCAATAACGGCATACCGCGCAATAACCGCCAGAAACGACGGCTCCTCAGACTGGTTCAAGGCCCTGTATATCAGGCCGGCAATCATGTTTCCGATAGCAAGAATCGCCAAACCGAGTGCTACCTGACCGGCAAACATGGTCAGTTGCGTCAGCAACCCGGCGATCAGCGGCATTTCAAGTTTCTCGGCCGCCGAAATCAGTGCCGCCAGTATAATGAAGAACATGACCACGTCCCCGGTGAACCTCGAGAAAGGGTACCCTTCCGTGAACATCGCTTGCACGTGTAGCTTCTCAGGCAACTTGTCCGCGCCCATATTACTGAGCAGATCGCGAATCGTGTGCGCAACAAATCGCCCCAAGAAAAAGGCCACAGTCAGAATAATACCGGCTGCAACAATGTTCGGCACGGCTGACATCAAGGCGTCCAGCATGTCCGTTGCGGGTACAGAAATAGCCTCGATCTTCAACGCATCGAGAGCCGCGATGAGGATTGGGATAAAGATGAAAATGAATGTCAGCTGAGACAAAAGACGAGACAACTTGAATTCTTCGCTTACCCCGGCGCGCTTCACGATTGAGTCTACACCGCCAGTCAAGGCCTCGACTGCCGCTGCCATCATCTTGGCAATGATAAATCCAATCACCCCGATTAGAATCGCCGCAAGAAAGTTGGGGAACATTTGCAGTGCCTTGTCAAACATATTGCGGGCCGGATCAAGTACCCCCTGCACCCCCAGGATGTCAAGGACAAGCAGAAATACACACAAGAGAAGAACATAATAGACAAGTCGAGTCAAGAAGGTTTCAAACTTGCGCGGTGCCTCAGAGTCACGCGCCAGCCGTTCATCAAGTTTCACCCATGACAACAGTTTCTTGATGGCTTTCGCTACAAGATAGGCCAGCACCCAACCCGCAATCAGCACAATGATTGCACCAAACACACTCGGCAGATAGGCACCCAATTTCTGAAGAAACGGATCAATAAACTGGCGGATGGCACTCATCGTATCCTCCTCTCTTTTTCCTCAAACTTGAACCATTGACACCCCGCGGTTATACATCACCCACGGTACAAGCGTAAACGTTTCAAGCTATAAAACAAGATACAGGCCGTCCTGAGTTTTTTCAAATGGATCGATCCGCCTCAATTGCTACCGGGGCATTGGTGCGACTGCTCTCATAAAGAGCGTCCAGAATCTCCATGACAATCATCCCCTGATGCGCGGTAACAACCTGATCGGCATCGTTTATAATGCAGTCAATTAAATTGTACATCGCGCTCGGAGGGCCATCCGCAAAGCATCGCGTAAGTTCCATGTCCATGTGACAATCATTCAGTTCCGAATGAATTTTCGTGTCCATGCCGGGGCCCGAACAATAACCGGCGTTCGTGCCAAGCACCTGAAACTCTTGATACTCTTTGTCAATATGCGATGCCCACGAAGCTTCGAGCATCAAGGTCGCACCGTTGTCAAATTTAACGACCGCCGCCGCAAAATCCTCGACGTCGTACGAACGATTATTCCGCTTCGCAATTTCAGAGGCAATGTAGTCGTACGTACTGCCTAAAACATAAACAGGCTTGGGATAGCCCATCATCCACAGCGCCAAATCCAACTTATGAACGCCTAAATCGATCAAGGGTCCCCCCCCGGCCTTCTCCTTGACACCGAACCAGCCACCAAAACGCGGCATACCACGACGACGGTGCCACACCGAGCGCGCATAGTAGACATGGCCAAAAAGACCGCCATCTATCTGCCGTTTTAACATATGATTGTCTTCCTGGAAACGCTGATTGAAGTTAATCATCAAACGCTTCCCGGCTTTATCCGCGGCAGCCATCATATCCCGCGCTTCGCCGGCGTTCATCGCCATAGGTTTCTCGCACAGGACGTGACAACCGGCTTCCAAAGCGGAAATCGTCACGGACTTATGCAGGTAATTGGGCAACGCAACGCTCAACACATCCAAGTCCGCTTCGGCCAACATGGGACGATAATCAGCAAATGTCTGCTCAATACCGGTCTCCTCCGCTACCTCCTGGAGACGTTGCGAATCAATATCCGCCACGGCAACCACATGAGCTTCCGGATGAGCATTGAAATGGCCTATATGACCTTTTCCCATACCAAGGCCGACAACACCAACACGCAGTTTCTGGCTCATAGATCCTGACTCCTACTTGTTCGAGTTAACAATCAATTACTCTTAACATAAAACCAACCGGAAAAATTGCGGTCTCACAAACGCTCAAAAACACCAAAAAAAGGTTCTTCCGTTACGCAGGCGTTTTAAACGACCTCATCGGTTGCCAGCCACACCATGCCAAGCTACATTTCGAGCATTCCCCAATGACACGTTGAGTGTATCCCAAGGTCTATTGGCGGACGCCTGCCGTCATCAGAAAGAACAGACGGAGCGAGCAGTACAACAATCGAGGACGCGCCGTTGGCTGAGAAACATTCGCCGCAGCAACTGAAAATGAACTTCAGTGGAGAAAATCCGCTGGCATCGCGCCTGCGGAGTGGGGAATTCTCCATACTCGTCGAATATGACTCCCCCCAACAGGAACAACCCCTCGAGTCCGCCCTCGCGCCAGGCAAAGCAATTGCGCAACGAATAAAGGGGCATCCTCTGGTTGCCGGCATGGCTGTCACCGATCGGTTGCGAGGAGAAGACACACACGACCCCGTGCATCTCGCCGAAACACTCACCGACATCGCCGGCAAACCCGTGCTCCTGCATGTCTCCGGTAAAGGATCAGACACCAAACGCATACAGGATCTCCTCGCGCGCGCGGCCTCCGGAGGTATTTCCAACATCCTCGCGGTCACGGGCGATCGCTCAGACAAGCATCCCCCGAAAGGACCACTGGGACGCGTACCGAAACATCCGGTCGGCTATCGAGACAGCGTCAATATTGTCCGAGACGCTGCACAAACAGATTCACCCTTCCTGGTCGGAGCAGCTGTCAGTCCTTACAAATACAACCCGACCGACCAGTATTTGCAATACTACAAGATGATGCGGAAACTCGCCAGTGGCGCGGAGTTTCTCGTCAGCCAAGCCGGATGGGACATGAAAAAACTGCAGGAACTCCAGTGGTTCCTCCAAATGCGGGAAAGAGATGTTCCCGTCATAGCCCGAGTCATGTTGCTGTCAGCTGAAGATATTGCCCACATGCATGAAGGATTCCTTCCGGGAGTTACTGTCTCTCGTGCATTCATTGCCATGCTTCAGCGTGAATCCAACATCAATGCCACTCAGTCTCTGGCTGCGCAACTGCAACGGATCGGACTGCAGGTTGCAGGGTGTAAGTTGCTTGGCTATAGCGGTGTACAGCTGGCTGGGATCCGGGACGAACGAACACTCACAATGGTGCTGAAACGTGTTGAAGAAACAGTGGCCAGCCTGCAGTCCTATCCCGATTGGGTTGCCGCATGGAATGAACATCATAACGATCTGCAATTCGCCCCCGCCGCCGACGCCTATTATGCATTTCGAAACCTGCTGGATCCCGCACAACAGATGTACAATCCGGATGCATGCCCTATGAGCGAACGCCCCTTTCCCAAGCCGTCACGAAAAGACCTCCTGCGTGCGGCGACACTGCGTATCCTGTTCGCGCCAAAGGTGTCGCCCTCACTGAAACAGGCCGTGCAAACCGTCATCTGCCGAGGATGTACATCCGCACCAACCTGCGAATGGCAGTACTCCGCCTTCCTGTGTCCGGCTGCCTGTCCGAAGCAGCTCGTGTACGGCGCCTGCGGAGGCAGTGGCGACAAAGGGCGTTGCGAATTTGGACATACCACATGTTTCTTCCACCGTGTGCTGGCGGTCATGGCATCTCGACATGAACTCGACCTCATGGAAGCGGAGGTCCCGAGTGACTGAAGACGAAATCCTCACCTCCATCTTTGCAAAGCTGCCTCATCCACCCGACGACGTCGCTGTTCCCCCGGGAGACGACTGCGCCGCGCTGAAAATAAGCGATGATACGCTGATGCTGCTGACTGTAGACCAGCTGGTGGGCGACAAGCACTACCTTATGCGCAAAACGCGTCCCGAAGAGGCAGGCCGCAAATTACTTGCCCGCAACCTCAGTGATATAGCCGCCATGGGAGGTACGCCAACCTACTGCCTGCTGGCTGTGGCGACACCCGTCAGGGGTGCCGAACAATGGGTTCAGCGCTTCGTTCAAGGAGTACTGACACTGGCCCGTCTCTACGACGTCCATCTCATAGGCGGCGACCTTGCAACGGCCCCTCATGATCAGGTGGCCGGCCTGACTCTTGTCGGAACAGTGTCGCCTCGCAGGGTCTGCCTGCGCTCGGGGGCGCGACCCGGTGATGGCCTCTTTGCCACAGGATGTTTTGGACAATCTTTTGAAACCGGTCACCATCTTTCATTCAGTCCCCGGTGCCGCGAGGCCCGATTCCTTGCAGAAAACGCCACTGTCACAGCTATGATCGATGTGAGTGACGGGTTGCTGCTCGACGCATTCCGGATATGCCGCGCCTCCACTGTCGGCCTCCGCCTGAATCTCGACAGTGTGCCGCGACGAACCGTGACTACAACCCAGGGAAATGCATTGTATGACGGTGAAGATCACGAACTGCTTGTCGCACTCGACTCAAAGAGTGCCGAAACAGTGACAGGAGATTGGCCGTTCAAGGATGTCTGCTTAACCCACATCGGTGACTTTTATGCATCGGGTACACCGGAAATCCGCGATACCCATAATACTGTACTTGCACATGATACACCCCATGGCTATGACCACTTCGCACTTCACGCAAATCACTGAATGCGACAACGTACTCAGTGCAGACGTTGGTTTCACCACCGACCTGGGAGAAAGAATTGCCCCCAACTTGGCATGGGGAACTGTTGTATTGCTGTTTGGAGAACTTGGCACCGGAAAAACGGTGCTGTCTCGGGGTATAGCGCGAGGACTCGGGGTCTCGGAACCCGTCACCAGTCCGAGCTTCACAGTCGTACAAGAATACCCGCTGCCCGAAAACCACTGGCTGTACCATTTGGACATGTACCGGATCGGTGACGAAGAAGATGCCTTGAGTTTCGGTATCGATGATTACCTCTATTGTCACAATGCAGTCACGCTTATCGAATGGCCTGAACGAATCGAAGGACTGTTGCTTGACACGCAGGGCCAATCTCTTGTGGAACATCAGACCGTCCCTATTTATATCGAACACATGACCGAGAATACGCGCCGGATCAGTATGCCGAGACACCTCGTACTACGTATGTCTTGAAACAAACATTGAAGCATAAACGAATGATTTCCGCAGCCCTTGACAGTTCATTTGGCATCGCGCTTGCCGTCGCAGAGAACGATCGCCTCGTTGTCGAGGCAAACCGCCCATTCCAGGGTCGTCGAAATGACGAGAATCTGGTGCCTTGGATCCGTGAAGCTCTGGCCAACGCAGAACTTAACCTTTCAAGCATCGTCCGCTGGAACGTCGGCAGGGGTCCCGGAAGCTTCACCGGTATTCGCGTTGGTATCGCCTTCGTGAAAGGAGTCTGCATGCAGACAGGCGCAGCATATCGGGGGGTGCCCTCCAGTCTCGCGCTGGCCTGCGCAGCAAGCAACGAATTAAACGTCGGCGACCACATTGCAGTTGTGCATGACGCGCGACGCGGCCAACTGATTGCCACCCATTACAAGGTATGCGATGAAGGCATGGTGGACGAGCAAACACCGGCCTCCGTCATCAATCCCGAGAAC
>JAIPIM010000089.1 GCA_021734725.1 Minisyncoccota bacterium
ACGGGCAATCTCAGCTGCCTCTTTGGGGCGTCGCGCTTCAAAGAGCTCGGCCACGCGAGGCAATCCACCGGTTATATCCTTGGTACGAACACTCTGCCGCGGGGTACGTGCAATGGTTTCGCCGGCCTGGATCGAGGCACCCTCATTAACCATGATATGGGCGCCGCCCGGAAGACTGTAATGGCCAATCATTTTGTCTTTTTTATCCAGAATAACCAGTTGCGGATGCAAGTCTTCACGGTGCTCCATGACCGTAATTTCTTCCGCGCCGCTTACATCGCTGACTTCACGCTTCAGTGTAACACCTTCGATCAGGTCCCGATACCCTATCTTACCGGTCTGTTCGGTAATAATGGGTACGTTATAGGGATCCCACTGGGCAAACACTTCGTTCTTCTTAACTTTATCGCCCTCATTCTTTGAGATAACGGCCCCTGGTATAAGCTGAAAGCGTTCGATCTCCAGCCCCTCCGAATCTTCGAGGACCGCGGCACCGTTTCGGTTGAGGACGACCAAGCCGCCTCCCTGCTGTTCCACGCATCTTGCGTCTTCAAGGCGCAACAAACCACCAATCTTAGCTTTCAGGACCGGTTGCTTAAACGTTGCCGACGCTGTCCCACCGTAGTGAAATGTTCTCATGGTAAGCTGCGTCCCCGGCTCGCCGATGGATTGTGCGGCAATGATTCCAAGCGCTTCGCCCTTCTTAGGTAATCCGCCGGTTGCCGGATTCAGGCCATAGCACTTGGCGCACATTCCGCGCTTGCTCTCGCAGGTCAGCACCGAACGAATATTGACGCGTTCAATACCGACGTCCACAATTTTCTCGGCGATCTCGGGAGTGATCAGCCCATTGGTCTCCACAATCAACGAGTCCTTTGTCTCGGCCAACGGGTCATGAATATCGTCCACACTGAAACGACCTACGATACGTTCCTGAAGCGGAACCATTTCATCATCGCCTTCTCGTATGGCACGAACGGTAATACCATTCACGGTGTGGCAATCTTCCTCCGTACAGATAGCATCCTGCGCCACGTCCACGAGCTTCCTTGTAAGGTATCCGGAGTCTGCCGTCTTAAGGGCCGTATCCGCCAGTCCCTTGCGAGCACCGTGCGAACTCAGGAAGTACTCGAGAACCGTGAGTCCTTCACGGAAGTTCGCCAGAATGGGACGCTCGATAATTTCGCCGGACGGTTTGGCCATGAGACCCCGCATACCAGCCAGCTGTCGCACTTGGTCGCGACTGCCGCGAGCGCCCGAATCCAGCATAGCGAAAACTGGATTAAGCTCGGGCCGTCCCTGGTTATGGGCCAACGTGTTAAACAGCGAGGCTGCCAAATCGTTATTGGCTTGCGTCCAGATATCCACACACTTGTTATAGCGTTCCAGTTCCGTAATAACACCATCCTCGCGTTGCTTGCGGACGTCGTTTACCTGTTTCTGAGCCGCATCGATTCGTTTCCATTTGTCATCCGGGATGATCATGTCTGTGATACCCATGGAAAAGCCAGCCCGGGTTGCGTACTCATAACCGACGTCCTTCAGTTCGTCAAGGACGCGGATTGTGCGTTCACGCCCAACATGATCGAAACACTCCTTCACCATCTTCCCGAGTGTCTTTTTCCCGGCAACACCATTGAAGAACCCCATTTCATCCGGCCAGATCTCGTTAAAAATGCAGCGTCCGGCGGTCGTCACGATAAATTTTTCCTGCGTATCTCCCCAGGGGGTTTCGTCGGACTGATAATTTGGGTTACGCAACCGGATGGGCTGATGAATGTCGATCAATCCAACATCCAGTGAGCGCAGGACCTCAAAATAGTGACTGAAGACTTTGGCTTCCTTTTCATTGTCCTTCTCACTGGAGTTGCGCCGTGGCATATGGCTCAGATAATACGACCCGAGCGTAATATCCTGGGTGGGCGTCGTAATGGGGTTTCCGTGTGCCGGCGAGAAGATGTTGTTGGGGGCCAGCATCAGGAGTTTTGCCTCCAGCTGAGCCTGATTCGAGAGCGGGATATGCACCGCCATCTGATCACCGTCGAAGTCAGCATTGTACGCCTGACATACCAGCGGATGCAGTTGAATCGCCTGTCCCTCGATCAAAATAGGGTCAAATGCCTGAATGCTGAGACGATGAAGCGTTGGTGCACGGTTGAGCAAGATCGGATGCCCCTGGATCACCTCGTCCAGAATGTCCCACACAACCGGAACACGACGCTCAATCATTTTCTTGGCACTGCGCACCGTATGGACATAACCTTGGTCTTTCAGGCGGCGAATAATAAAAGGTTCAAACAACACCAGAGCCATCTCTTTCGGCAAGCCGCACTGATGCAGTCGCAGTTCGGGCCCTACAACAATCACTGAACGGCCCGAATAGTCAACCCGCTTACCCAGCAGATTCTGGCGGAACCGCCCCTGCTTACCTTTAAGCATATCACTGAGTGATTTAAGCGGGCGATTCCCGGTACCTGTTACGGGCCGACCATGCCTGCCGTTATCGAGGAGTGCGTCAACGGCCTCCTGCAACATACGTTTCTCGTTGCGTATAATGACCTCCGGAGTGTGCAGCTGCAACAGGTTTTTCAGCCGGTTATTCCGGTTGATCACGCGACGATACAAGTCATTGAGATCGGATGTGGCAAATCGTCCGCCTTCGAGGGGGACCAGAGGCCGCAGGTCAGGCGGGATTACAGGCAAAACCGTCATGACCATCCATTCAGGTTTCATGTCATTGTTGAGGAGTCCTTCAACCAACCGCAAGCGCTTCGCAATTTTTTTACGTTCCGCTTTGCTGCGCGTTGACTGCATGCGCTCCTGCAATTCATCCCGCAGCGCTTCCAGGTCAATCTCCCGGAGCAATGTTTGGAGCGCTTCAGCTCCCATGGCGGCACTGAACGCATCACCGTAAGCATCGCGAGCCTCGCGGTATTCTTCGTCCGACAGCAGTCCTTTGTATTCCAGTGGTGTGTCACCGGGGTCTATGATAATCCAGCTTTCGTAGTAGAGCACACGTTCGAGCTCTCGCATCGTCATATCCAGCATGAGGCCCATACGACTCGGCATGCATTTGAAAAACCAGATGTGCGAAATCGGGACTGCCAGCTCCAAGTGTCCCATGCGTTCGCGTCGCACGCGCGACTGGGTGACTTCCACGCCACAGCGGTCGCAGACGATTCCCTTGTGCTTCACACGTTTGTACTTACCGCAATTGCATTCCCAGTCTTTTGTCGGTCCGAAGATCCGTTCACAAAAGAGCCCGCCTTTCTCCGGTTTGAAGGAACGATAATTAATCGTTTCGGGATTTTTAACCTCACCACGGCTCCACGAACGAATCGTTTCCGGCGAGGCGACTCCGATCGTCACGCAACTGAACAGATCGCTGTCGTCAATGCCCAGAACTTGTTTTACGGTGCTGCTATCCAAAAGACAGCCCTCCTATGTTAAAATCATCTATGGTCGTTTCCAACCTGAATGAGTCATGACTGGCGAATCAATGGTGTGCATCTTCAGGCAGAAGGGATACAATGGTTATCGTTTACCTCTCGCCTTTCCGTCTCCGTGTTTCGCGCCGGGGAGCCCCTGCCACGGGGCGCGCCTCGCGGCGCAGGCTAGAGTTCCACCTGCCTACCGCGCCGCACGCGAATATCGAGACAGAGGCTCTGCATTTCTTTCATGAGAACATTAAACGATTCCGGGACGCCCGCCTGCAGGGTATTCTCACCTTTCATGATTGATTCGTAAATTTTCGTCCGGCCTCGCACGTCGTCACTTTTCACGGTCAGCATTTCCTGCAGCGTGTACGCCGCGCCATAGGCTTCCAGTGCCCATACTTCCATTTCGCCGAATCGCTGTCCTCCGTGTTGGGCCTTTCCGCCCAACGGTTGCTGCGTAACCAGGGAGTACGGTCCGACGGCACGCGCATGGATCTTGTCGACCACCATATGATCAAGTTTGAGCATATAGATCTCGCCCACCGCGATCCTTTGGGCGAACTGGTCACCCGTTCGCCCATCGTAAAGAACGGTCTTACCGTCGTCACTGACAAAATCGTCGGACCGATCTTCACCGGCTTCGTCCACGACAGAACCGTTCTTCTTCATTTTCCAGCCAACGGATTCGGCCTTTATCTTGCGCGCTTCACGCAACAGAACATGGACACTGTCTTCGCTGATACCGTCAAATACGGGGCTGGCGACTTTCATCCCCAGCACCTTTGCCGCCCATCCGAGATGGGTCTCCAGTACCTGGCCGACGTTCATTCGGCTGGGTACACCCAAGGGGTTCAGGACAATATCTACAGGTGTACCATCCGCCATGAAAGGGAGGTCCTCCTGCGGTACAATGTTCGCGATAATTCCCTTGTTCCCGTGACGGCCGGCCAACTTGTCTCCGACGGCAATTTTGCGTTTGCTTCCAACGTATACTTTGACACTTCGGATGACGCCCGGCTCAGTCCCTTCGCCTTCTTCAAGCCGGTCGATGATTTCGCCTCGTCGCAAGGCGATATCCCGGAACCTGGGACGGAAACCTTTCACGACCTCCTCGATTTGATCTGCCGCAGGTCCCTCCGCAATCTTGTACTTGTCATAGTGTTGCGCCAGCCGCTTCAGCATCACCTTCGTTATCTTCCGCTCGGCAGGGATAATGACTTTTTCTTCACTACCTTCCTGACGGGTCACGTCCACGGGCAACTTGGAACCGAGCAGATACTCACCCAGCTTGGCAGCCAAGTCCTCAACGATCTCATTGAACTGCGACTTGTATGTGCTTTCGGCTTCCTTGATCTGCCGATTGATTTCGGCACGTGTAAGCCGTGCCTTAGTAGGATCGACACGCCGGTCGATACGAACATCCATAACGATTCCTGACGTTCCGCCCGGAACGTACAACGAACTGTCCTTAACGTCGGCCGCCTTCTCCCCGAAAATGGCACGGAGAAGTCGCTCTTCAGGAGCAAGCTCCGTCTCACTTTTAGGGGTAATCTTTCCAACGAGTATATCGCCCGGATGGACCTCCGCTCCAATTCGTATGACACCCTCTGGGTCCAGATTGCGAAGAGCTTCTTCGCCGACGTTGGGAATATCCCGTGTGATCTCCTCTGGACCAAGTTTTGTATCACGAGCTGTAATGTCGAACTCCGACACGTTGATACTGGTGTAGATATCCTCCTTGACTAAGCGGTCGCTGATAACGATCGCGTCCTCAAAGTTATATCCACACCAAGGCATAAAGGCGACCATGACGTTGCGTCCCAGGGCGAGTTCACCTTTCTCGGTAGAGGCCCCGTCCGCAATAACGTCCCCTTCTTTAACCTTGTCGCCGGTCCGGACAACTGGGGTTTGATTGATCACAGTCGACGCATTGGATCGCATGAATTTCTGCAGTTCATATTCCACAACGCTGTCGGGATTCTTTGTCTCTGCAGGCAGTTTGCCGTCAGCACTTGTTATCACTCGTTCCGCAGAAGCAGCGGCCACAACGCCGTCAACCACGGCGCAGACAACAGTGCGTGAATCACGTGCAACAACTCGCTCAAGGCCCGTTCCCACCAATGGTGACTCCGCTTTCAGAAGGGGCACAGCCTGGCGTTGCATGTTTGATCCCATGAGGGCACGATTGGCGTCGTTATGCTCCAGGAACGGCACCAACCCGGCCGCCGCGCTCACAAGTTGTTTCGGTGACACGTCCATGTATTGCACACGCTCGCTTGGATACTCCCCGGATTCACCTTGGTATCGTGCCAACACGGTTTCGTTGGCAAACCCACTCTTTGAGTTCAGCGGGGCATTCGCCTGAGCAATCACGAATTTCTCCTCCCGGTCCGCTGTCAGGTAGTCAATTTTCTTCGTCACCTTGCCACCTTCAACACGACGATACGGTGTTTCGATGAAACCGTACTCGTTAATACGCCCATAGATGGCCAGTGAAGATATCAAACCGATATTGGGACCTTCGGGAGTTTCGATCGGGCATACCCGCCCATAATGGCTGGGATGGATGTCACGGACTTCGAATCCAGCCCGCTCACGAGTCAAGCCACCGGGGCCGAGTGCGCTGAGGCGGCGTTTGTTGGTAAGCTCAGCCAGGCAGTTCGTCTGGTCCATAAATTGGCTCAACTGATTACGCCCAAAGAAATCGCGCACCACGCTGACGAATGCTTTTGGATTGATCAGCTTACCAGGAGTCACATCATCCGAATCCATATCGAGAAGTGTCATCCTTTCCCGCACGAGGCGTTCGGTACGCATAAGCCCCACACGACAATGGCTCTGCATAAGCTCGCCAACTGTCCGCACGCGGCGGTTACCGAGGTGATCAATATCATCCACATTGCCCTCGCCATTGCGAAGATGCATAAGGTAAACCGTAGCGGCCGTCAGGTCTTCTTTCACCAATGTCCGAGTATCCGGCGGCACATCAATCTCCAGCTTCTGGTTGATCTTATGCCGGCCGACAATACCGAGATCGTAACGTCGAACGTCAAAGAACAATCTCTTCAGCAATTGCTTGGCACTGTTTACATTGGGGGGATCTCCCGGGCGCAGGCGACGGTATATCTCCTTCAAGGCGTCTTCCGAATTCCGTGACGGATCCCGTTGAATACAGCGGATCATGTAGTCACCGTAATCCCTGACGTCAACAACCGGTATTTTCTTGACTTTCGCTGCTGTAATCACGTCCAGCACATCCGGGCTCAGTGGTTCAAGCTCCTGAGCAAGCGGCTCTTCGCTATCCTTCTGGCACATGGTTTCCGCCAAATAAAAGCTTCCCAAGTCCTCCTGCTTGCGCAACTGCGTGACCGTCATTTCCTGTACGCCGTACGTGCGATCCAGAAGTTCCCGATTCGTGTCGTATCCAAGAGCACGCAAAAATGTACTGATAAGAAATTTACGGCGCCGGCGCCGGCGGTCCAAGTAGATGAAAATCAGGTCGTTGATATCGAACTGCACTTCCAACCAGGACCCGCGATCCGGAATAACCCGGAATGAATAAAGGGGGCGCCCACTGGGATGACGGTTCTTCTCAAAACAGATACCGGGAGTCCGATGAAGCTGACTGACAATCACGCGCTCAGCGCCATTGATGACAAATGTTCCGGCCGGTGTCATCACCGGAATATCCCCCATGAACACCCGTTCTTCTTTGGTTTCCTTCGGACTTGTCAGCCGAAATGTCACGTATAAGGGAGCGGAATACGTACCGCCGTCTTTCAGGCAGTCAACTATTTTCCCCTTCGGCTTTTCAATGTCGTAGCTGACAAAATCCAGCACACATTGCTGGTCAATACTTTCAATAGGGAATACTTCATGAAAGACTTCCTGCAGCCCCATATCGTTCCTCTTTGCAGGGGTCTTGTCCAACTGGAAAAACTGGGAATAGGATTTGAGCTGCACCCCGATCAGATCAGGGATCTCCAGGACCTCCTGAAGTTTACCGAAATTCTTGCGTTCGTACATGTGCACCTTGCCTCGTGTAAATCGTTTCTATGCCAACGCAGGAGTCATTCTGGAATAACGACAGAAATCGGAGCCCGGCAAAAACCGGGCCGCCGATTCCCTGTCACTCGTACGGGTTATAAACCAAGGCAGCGCCTTCACTTCAATTCAACGGTGGCGCCTGCTTCTTCGAGTTTGGTCTTGAGCTCTTCTGCTTCTTCCTTGGATACTCCTTCCTTCACGGCCTTAGGAGCACCATCAACCAATGCCTTGGCTTCTTTGAGCCCCAACCCTGTAATGGCACGAACTTCTTTGATCACGCCGATCTTCTTCTCACCCGCCGATACGAGCGTCACATCGAACTCCGTTTGTTCTTCTTCGGCAGCACCAGCGCCACCTTCAGCGCCCGGTGCCGCTGCCGCAACAGCCATGGGGGCCGCGGCGGTGACACCGAGCCTCTCTTCAAGCGCCTTTACCAGTTGAGACAAATCCAACACGCTAAGGTTCTCAATGTAGGAGATAACTTTCTCCATTTCTTCCGAAACTTCGACTTTGGTTTCTTCAGCCATGCCTA
This sequence comes from Minisyncoccota bacterium, assembly GCA_021734725.1. Taxonomy (GTDB): domain Bacteria; phylum Verrucomicrobiota; class Lentisphaeria; order Oligosphaerales; family MVZH01; genus JAIPIM01. The sequence goes on from JAIPIM010000089.1 coordinate 8,017, forward strand.
CTGTCCTCCGCTACGTTATACATTAAACTACTTCTTTGTGTCCAGATATGCCTGCAACACATAACAAATGCTGGCCACCTTCTGGTTCAACACACCAACCACGTTCCGGCTCGGCGCCTGCAAAACGCCAAGCAACTGTGCGAGCAACACCTCACGACTGGGCAACTCTGCAAGATCGCTAACGTCATTCTCCTGCAAAACCTTGCCATTCAGCCCTCCCTGCTTCACACTCAGCGGGTTATGCTCCTTGGCAAAAGTTCGCAACAATTTGGCCACCGCAACGGGATCGTCACCGCCCACAACAATCGCATTGTCGCCGGTTATCCCGCCATCACTGAGTGCCGCAAACTCAGTTTCGGCCAAAGCAATTTTCAGCAGACGGTTCGGCACCACATGGCATTCAGCACCAATATCTGCCAAGCCTGCTCGCAGCTCATTGAACTCGGCCACCTTCAGTCCCTTATAATTGATAAGGAAGAGATGCGATGTCGGTTCAACCAGTTTACCAATATCTTCAACCAGTTGTGCTTTTTCAGGTCTCATTGTAATTACGCCCCAATCACGCTGCGTGGATCTATACGAATACCCGGACTCATGGTCGAACAGACCGTGACACTGGCAAAATAGGCCCCCTTGGTCGCGTCGGGCTTAGCGTGCTGCAAAGCCTGCACAACAGCCTCAGCGTTTTCCTTGAGGGCTTCGGCCGTGAATGATCGTTTACCAATCACGACGTGCACACAGCCACCCCTGTCCGTCCGATACTCGACTCGTCCGGCTTTAGCTTCCTTCACAGCCACTGCTGTATCGTCCGTCAATGTTCCGGCTTTTGGATTCGGCATCAGCCCACGCGGCCCGAGAACACGCCCCAGGGGACGTAAACTCTGCATGGCAGCCGGCGTGGCAATCAACACATCAAACTCCAGCCAGCCTTCTTTGACACGGTCAATAAGTTCTTCGAAACCGACTTCGTCGGCACCCGCTGCCTTCGCTGCTTCAGCGGCTTCGCCGCTGGCAACCACCGCTACGCGCACGCTCTTCCCTGTTCCCTGGGGCAGGGTCAGGACGCCGCGTACCACTTGGTCAGATTGCCGTGGGTCGACGCCCAGTCGACACGCCAGTTCCACCGTTTCATCAAATTTGCATTCCGGCATATCCTTCAGTATCTGCAATGCCTCATCCAAAGGATATGCCTTCTGCCGATCAACCGAGGCGAGCCGTTCCTTGTAAAGCTTGCTCTTACTCATTGGCCACCTCGATTCCCATACTTCGTGCCGTACCGGCGATAATCTTTACTGCCGCATCCAAGTCACGGGCATTCAGGTCCTGCTCTTTGGTTTTGGCAATTTCCTCAACTTGCGCCCGAGTAACGGTACCGACGCGCTCGCGCCCCGGCTCGTTTGCTCCCGATGCCAGACCGGCGGCCTGTTTCAACAGCACCGCAGCAGGTGGCGATTTGGTGATAAACGTAAAGGACCGGTCCTGATACACAGTTATAACCACCGGAATAACCGTGCCAGACTCTCCCTGCGTCGCCGCATTGAACTGCTTACAAAATTCCATGATGTTGACGCCTGCCTGCCCCAACGCCGGTCCAACCGGCGGAGCAGGATTGGCGGCACCCCCAGGAATCTGCAAACGGATTTCGTTTACAACTTTCTTGGCCATAATCCTCTCACCTCGTGACGATCGCGGTGCGAACTGACAGGCACTCTCCCGTCAACCGTCTGGTTTCTGTTTTCGTTAGCTCCTCAGTTGTCGACAGTGCGCAGTCAACCACGCTCTACCTGCCAATATTCGACTTCTACAGGAGTTGACCGACCGAAAATGCTCACTGACAAACGCAGTTTCCCGCGATCCGGATCGACATCTTCAATCACGCCCTCGAAATTCTCAAAAGCACCCTCTCGTATAGTCACGGTTTCACCAACTTCAAAATCAACCTTGGGTTTTGAGGCTTCTTCCGCGCCTCGCGCCTGTGCCATGATGCCTTCGACTTCATTATCAGAAAGCGGCATGGGTTTATCGCCGCCAATCAAGCCAATTACACCTTGGGTTTCTTTAATGAAATACCAGACCCGGTTGTTGATTTTTCCCGCCTGGTCATACAAATTCATGCGCACCAAGATATAGCCGGGGAAACATTTGCGCTGCGTCGTGCTCTTCCGGCCTCGACGCACCTCCGAGACATTCTCCGTCGGGACAATGATCTCGAAAATCTCGTCGTCGAGATTCTCCAAGGCCCGTCGCTTCATGATGGTTTCCTGAACGCGGAATTCCTGGCCGGACAATGTGTGAACGACGTACCAACGGCCTTTATTGCTGTTTTCCGTGTCAGCCATGTGTTGCTTGCCTACTGGATCATTCGTTGTTTTGTTGTTGACATCGTGACTGCTTGTGTACGTGGCAACGTGACTCTCCGCCAGTTGCTGCGCGGTCTCGGCGACGGTCACCCAACATTTGGGTCATGTGACAAACCGAATAACCGTGGTAACCACTGCATCTACGACGAAAACAAAGATGCTTATCAGAGCTGCGGATACAATTACAAGTATGGTGGACTCACCAAGTTCATGCCACGTCGGCCACGTGCACTTACGCAACTCCGTCATCGTCGCATTATAGAAGTCACGAATTTTCTGAATCGGGTTCCACATTAAACGCATCCTGTGCAGTTTACGCCCGTTCCTGCTGCTCTCCCAAGGAACTTCCGGTAAATGGCAGGTGAGACAGGATTCGAACCTGCGACCTGCGGTTTTGGAGACCGCTGCTCTGCCAGCTGAGCTACTCACCTGCACAACAAGTACGCTTTCTCAGATACTGAAAAAGACGTGGTCTTACTTGCGTTCCTGGTGTTCGGTGTGCTTACGCTCAAACGGACAGAATTTCTTCTTGACCAAACGCCCGGGGAGCGTCCGCTTATTTTTCGTCGTCGTGTAGTTTCGACGTTTGCACTCTTTGCATTCAAGTATCACTAAATCCCGCGGCATTGGCTTGACCTTCCCGTCGAGTTGCGACGCCCTTTACCTAAACAGGCCCCCGGTGGCCGGCTTTTTGCGCCCGGCCACCGCGGGCTTTTGTTGTCCATGTTCGAATCTGCGGTGACGATTACAACCGATTCGTCACTCAACAATCTCGATTACCTGTCCGGCACCCACAGTGTGGCCGCCTTCGCGAATCGCAAACTGAAGGTTTTCTTCCATTGCGATCACCGAAATAAGCTCAACGTCCATCGTAATATGGTCACCAGGCATGACCATTTCTGTGCCTTCCGGCAGCGTAACCACGCCGGTCACGTCCGTTGTCCGGAAGTAGAACTGGGGTCGATATCCATTGAAGAACGGTGTATGACGACCGCCTTCCTCTTTGCTGAGGACATAGACTTCGGCCTTGAACTTCTTGTGCGGAGTGATGCTGCCCGGCACCGCCAAGACCTGACCGCGTTCAACATCTTCCTTCTTAATGCCACGCAACAGGCACCCGACGTTATCGCCGGCACGGCCTTCGTCGAGGATTTTGCGGAACATTTCAACACCTGTGACGGTTGTCCGGCTAGTGTCCTTAATTCCAACAATTTCAACTTCCTGCCCCGTCTTGACAATTCCGCGTTCCACACGGCCCGTCACAACCGTTCCCCGTCCTTCAATTGAGAATACGTCTTCGATGGGCATCAGGAACGGCTGATCGATTGCACGAGTGGGTTCCGGGATATACTCGTCCACCGCCTTCATAAGCTCGATAATCGGCTTGAAGTCCTCATTCTCAGGATCCGGGTTCTCCATGGCTTTGAGGGCCGACCCCTGGATGACAGGAATTTCATCGCCGGGATAGTCGTATTCGCTCAGCAGTTCGCGAATTTCCATTTCCACAAGCTCCAGAAGCTCCGGATCATCAACTTGATCGATCTTATTAATGAACACGACAATGGCCGGCACCCCGACCTGGCGCGCCAGGAGGATGTGCTCACGGGTCTGCGCCATCGGACCGTCAGTGGCCGCCACTACGAGGATAGTACCATCCATCTGGGCGGCTCCGGTAATCATATTCTTGACATAGTCCGCGTGCCCCGGGCAATCAACGTGGGCATAATGCCGTTTCTCCGTCAAATATTCAACGTGCGCGGTATTGATGGTGATTCCACGCTCTTTTTCCTCTGGCGCATTGTCAATTTCATCGAATGACCGTTGCTCGCCGCCATAGAGCTTGGACATACCCATGGTAATCGCAGCCGTCAGAGTCGTTTTCCCATGGTCGACGTGCCCAATGGTTCCGATGTTTATGTGGGGTTTCTCTCGTTTAAATGCTTCTTTTGCCATGGTGCGTACCCTCCTGAGTCTGTGGTCTTGACCGACCCACTGTAACACTTTTGTTTTATGCTGCCGTACCGTTCTATGCTTCTACCTCGTCAAACAGGCCTCCGTGCCCCGCATACTGGAGTGCCCGGAAAGCCGTAACAACCTCATTATCTATGGCCATAAAGGTGGAGCCCGCGACCGGGATTGAACCGGTGACCTCGTCCTTACCAAGGACGCGCTCTACCAACTGAGCTACGTGGGCGCCCACAAACCAAAAGCTTTTAATATACGAATGCTTCGTTCAAGTTCAACCGTAATTGCGACTTTTTTCCAGGGCGACTCACCACGCCTGCGGATCACCTGAAGCGGGGGAGAACAGCGCTACTCTTCAGTTTTTTTCTCTGGCTCCTCGTCGTCAGGCTGTTCCGTCGCTTCTTCGGCTTCTTCGGCTTCTTCGGCTTCTTCGGCTTCTTCCGCTTCTTCGGCTTCTTCGGTTTCTTCGGTTTCTTCGGCGGCTTCCGCCGCGGACT
>JAIPIM010000090.1 GCA_021734725.1 Minisyncoccota bacterium
GGGCCGACAGGTTGGGTTGTCTCCGTGGCACGTGCGTTTGCTGCGTCGTACCCTGGCGCTGGCCGTACTGGGCCGGCGGCCGGAAGGGGTGGGGCGTGGATTGCTGTCGGTAGTGCGGAATGTGTCGCGGTACGTGGTGCGGGATCCGTTGCTTGTGCGTGATGTGTGCGCGGTCATTCTTCGGAAGCTTGCAGGGAAGCCGTTGTTTCCCCGGTCGTGGTGCAGCCGGCCGTTACCGTTCCCTGGAGGCGTTGACCGTTCGACTAAAGCACGTTGAAGTTTACCCGCCTCAGGAGGGTGTGAACTCCGACAAAGGCGTTGTTGGTAACAGTCATGGCTCCATAACAGATTTTGAAGAACCATTTGTGTGGACAATCAATGATGAGGATTTGATGTGGTTTCTCGAGTCAGTGTGATCATTCCTGTGTGGAATGCCGAGGCGTTTGTGCGTCAGGCCGTGGAATCGGCTCTGGCGTTGGATGTCGTGGGCGAGGTTGTTTTGGTGGAGGACGGCTCTACGGATCGCAGTCTGGAGGTTTGCCGTGATCTTGAGCAGGATTCGCGTGTTCGTCTGTTGCAGCATCCGGATGGCGGAAATCACGGAGCAGGTGCGTCTCGCAATCTGGGTATTCGCGCGGCGCGGTTCGCGTATATTGCTTTCCTGGACGCCGACGACTGGTATCTGCCGAATCGGTTTGCCGTTGACGTGCCTCTCATGGAGTCGGATGGCTCAGTGGACGGCGTATACGGCGCCGCGCGCTTTGAGAACCAAGGGGAGGATGTTGCGATACCACACAATGAGGATACCCTCTTGACCTTGTCGGGGGACAATGCGCCGGAAAATCTGTTTTCGGCCTTACTTTTTGGTGGCAAAGGGTTTTTCACGACCGATGCGGTCACGGTAAGGGCGGAAGCGTTTAGCCGTGCCGGTTTGTTTGACGAGACATTGCCGCTGGGCCAGGATGCAGCTATGTGGTTGAAGCTGGCGGGTGTCTGCCGCCTGGTTGGTGGCCAGAGGGATGAACCTGTGGCGGTAGTCCGCAGGCACGCAGCTAATCGTTGGCGGCCAGGCAATCCAGCCTGGCGTGATGCCAACTTTCGTGTACATATTGCAGTGTGGAGGTGGGCGCTGGGGACTGGACTATCAAAAAAGAGGATCGCCCAGCTTCGGCGTGCGGCTGCACTGTCTCTGGTGGGGCGGCGAGAGGGGTTGTCACGATCGATGATGCTTTGTGTAATTCTCCGGCGGCTGGTGTACAGCGGCTGGCGAATCCCCGCGTTGCTTACGGAACTGGGACGGGTAGTTCTTCTGAAACTGGTCGGGCGTTCGCTGGTTCCTGGACATGAGGCATAGGATTCAGGGAGGCTCAAAGGACGACGCGAATGTGTATGGATCCAAAATTGCTGATTGTAAGCCATTACTTTCCTCCGTCGACCAACACGAGTGGGCGTCGGCCGGCGCGACTGGCAGAGTTTGTTCTGCGTCGGAGCGGCGAGGTTGCTGTCGTCAGTTCTTCGGAAAACAGCATGGAGGATACATCTGTCAGTGAACTAACCCGGTACCTGGTAAAGTCCCCGGGAAAGCAGGATGTGGCAGCCGGGATCTTTCGGGGGTTCGCGTTGGTCCTTCTTTGTTTGCGGTATCTTCGTGTTGTGATTCGAGCTGTGCGGGATAAACGTCCGGACTATGTGTTATGGCGTGGGGTGCCGTTCTGGTATTTTCCACTGGCACCAGTTGTGAAGCTTTTGACAAGGGTACCCTATGTGCTTGATTTTGGGGACATGTGGTACATGAAGGGTGTTGACTATCGGCATGGGCGCCGAACAGGGATGCGTCAGTGGGTTGACAAACTGACAGAGGCCTGGTCCGTTCACGGCGCGGCCCTCGTGATTCTGACTACCGACGCGCAGAGGGATCTTTATCGCAAGCGGTATCACTCAAGAGCAGAGGACATTGTGACAGTGCGCTGGGGATACGACGCGTGGATTCTTCGGTCGTTGAAACCCGTATCCAAGCCTGCCGAGCTAGTGCGAGTCGTGATTTTTGGGCGATTTGCTCGCTACAGTGAGCGGGAAGCCCTTGAGCTTGCTGAAGCGGTGGCATCATTCACGGCACGGGGCCGTGAGGTGGAGGTTGTCCAACTGGGAGACCCCGAGCAGGAGCTTCGCAACGCATTTTCTCAGGCGGGAGTGGAGGATGCACTGCATCAGGACGGCATGGTTTCGTACGAGACGGGCATGGACGTTCTGGCATCGGCCGACTGCGCGGTGTTAAATCCGCTTTCGCCAGTCTCAATCCCCGTCAAGACCTATGATTACATTGGTTGTCGGAAGCCGATCCTCTGCTTTGCTCCTGCTGAATCCGAGTTGACCCGGTTGTTGACGGAGTATCCCGCTGTTCATATGGTGCGTAATGTCAGCGATGCCGTGGCGGGTCTGGAGCGAGTGGCGAAGGGTGAATTGGCGACGGCTGCCGCCGACTTCGCGGTGGAACAGTACAGCATGCAACATCAGTTTGAGCGGCTTATGAGTTTACTGCGGGACCGTGCATGAGGTTTTTGTAAAGATCGAGATAAGCATCCGCCATGTTTTCGACCGAGAAGGGGAGCTTCCCGGGGCCGCGCGGCCTGTTTAGGTTTGTGGCGATTGCTTGTGCGATTGCGCCTGGTGAGGCGAGGTGGAAATCGAGCAGTTCCCCGTTGTGGTATTCATGTATCAGTTCCGGCAGCGAATCGACGTTGCTGGCGAGTATGGGTATGCCGTGTGCCATGGCTTCCACGAGTGTCAATCCGAATCCTTCGTAGCGTGACGGCATAACGAACAGATCGAAGGCGCCGATGCAGCGGGCGGCGTCTTTGCGAAAGCCCGGCAATCTGATGTCCAGATTGTCGGGTTTTTTTTGTGCCAACGTTTCAAGTTTGGGGCGAAGGGGACCCTCTCCCAGCAGGACGACTGCCCAGCGTTCCCCTGAGGGAATGTGTTTCGCCAATGCGGGCAAAGCTTTCAGGAGTCGGTCGTATCCTTTCTGGTAAGCCAGGCGTCCTACGGAGCCGATTATCTTGGTACAGTCTGTCACGTTCCATTCCTGACACAGAGCTTCCCGATCTTCCTTTTGAAGTCGGGGCGGGGGTTCTATGCCATTATAGATCACGGGGATGGTGTGTGGCGGGACACGGATACGACGTGCCTGGAAATCGCGGACGGCCTTGGAGACGGCGGTTTCGCAACTGCATCTTCCGTGGGTTAAACGGTCGAGCCAGAGATGCCAGGCCGCGCTGCGTCGGCGTTCGGCGATGTGGACAGTATTCACCAGTGGGATTGAGTGTTTATCTACCATCAATCGGGAAGCGATGTTTGCGTGAAAGAGGTGTGCGTGGATGAGGTCTGGCTGGAAGTCGTGTATCGGCTTTGGGAGAGCGCGTAGTTTCCAAGGCGTCGCTTTGGTCACGTGCAGACTGTACGACGGAATATCAAGTTTCTGAAGTTCGGGGAGTATAGACGGCGCATTGACGGGGGGTGGGCTAAGCGCAATGACCGCGATGTCATGGCCGTGTTGCTTTAATGTTTTCGAAAGATTCAGGACGACGCGTTCGGCGCCGGCCAGTCGCAGTTCGGTAAGTAGCTGTATGATCCGCATGAGTTGAGGGTTATTTCACCAGTACACCCACGGCGACGCCTATTGCCATGAATGCCAGGAAAACCAGAGACTTGAGCATCTCGATTTTCTTGACCAGGAGGTTGACGTCCACGCTCTTGTCACTGTTGAAAAGCATGACAATAATGGCGAGTCCGATGATAATGAATGCGTAGATCAGACGTTTGTTCATACTTCCTCCGTTTTTGGGTCATGTGCCAATGGCGTACTGGTCATTGGTTATTACCGTTGGCTTGACCGTATAGCTGTTGAACTGACTTTTGACTATTGACATCGTTAAAGATATCACGTTTTCTTGAAAAGTGGAGATGATACAGTAGCATTGGAGAGTATATGATGTTTGACGGTTTTGCGGGACCATCCGCGGTATCGGAGAATCTTTCGGGAGGTTTAAACGTGCAGTTACCGGTCAAGACAAGCAAGCATGCGGAATTTGTGGACATAACCAGTGACGTTCGGGATACGGTGCCTGCTGGTTTTTCAGGGATCTGCATGGTTTTTTGCATGCACACGACAGCGGGGTTGACGATCAACGAGAATGCGGATCCTTCCGTGGTATCCGACCTGCTTTCCGAGTTGGAACGTCTGGTCCCGTGGCGGAATCCGGAATTCAGGCACATGGAGGGCAACAGTGCGGCGCACGTCAAGTCGTCTTTGCTCGGACAGAGCGTAACGGTTCCGGTGGAGGACGGGCATTTAGTGTTGGGGACCTGGCAGGGCATTTACTTCTGTGAGTTTGACGGCCCCCGTTCGCGGCGGGTTACGGTGCAGTTGGTGGGGGGGCTGGTGAAGGTGTAAGGGGGTGAACGGTAGAAGAAGGGCTTGAGGATGGCGATTGCACCTACTTTGAATCACTTGGTGAGGCCTATGCAATCGAAGTCACAGAACTCTAGAAGCCGTTCCCGGTCGCGCTCTTTACGCTCTCACATCTTCACCCCTCACAACTTCACGCGTTTACATTACCGGGAGATGACGTTATGATCGCCGGCATAGGTATAGATGTTATAGAAGTGTCACGAATTCGCGACGTTCTGGCGCGTTACGGTGACGGTTTTTTGGGGCATGTGTTTACGGATGTCGAGCGCGAGGGGGCTCCTCAGGCTTTGTCTGCCGCGGCCTCTTATTATGCTGGCCGCTGGTCCGCCAAAGAGGCGGTTGCCAAGGCATTAGGTACGGGTATCGGCGGGGAGTGCGGTTGGAAGGATATAGAGATTGTGCGCTGGCCCAGCGGTCAGCCCGTGGTGGAATTGTCGGGTGCGGGAAAACGGACGGCGGAGCGATTGGGCATTCATCATGTGCATTTGACCATCAGTCACGAAAAGATGCTGGCGTGTGCGTCCGCGGTGGCGGAGAGGTGAGATTGGTTCTGTGGGGCGGTGCATCGGTGCGTCGGTGCGTCGGTGCGTCAGTGCGTCGGTGCGTCGGGTGCGTCAGTGGACGAACGCGGCAAAAAGGCGTCATAAGCTAATAAATGCTTGCATGTATGGCTTGCGCCCTTTATAGTATGCGAAACGGATGGGCGATCAAAAGCGTTTTATGAATATTCATGTTATTACGATTGGTTCAGAGATTCTGGTTGGGCATACCACGAACACGAATCTTTCATTTATCGGCGAGACTCTTGCGGACCACGGGTTCAGCGTTTTGCGGGAAGTCTGCATACCGGATACGCGGGAGGCTATTCGGACGGCTGTGGAGCATGAGTGTCGGGCGGCCGATGTTGTGATTACGCTTGGCGGGTTGGGGCCTACGCGAGACGATATGACCCGCCAAGTGGTTTGTGAGACGCTTGGATTGGACTCGGAGGTACGCCCGGAGATCGAGGAAGAGATTAGCCGTTATCTTCGGACTCGCGGTGTTGACGTGGACGCTCGGAAGGTCCGTGTGCAGGCGGTTGTTCCGGAAGGAGCGACTGTGTTTGCCAATAAAAATGGGACCGCGCCGGGTTTATGGTGTCCGGTTAACGATACAGTGATCATTATGTTGCCCGGACCTCCCCGCGAGCTCGAGCCGATGTTTGTCGGCGACGTTGTTCCGCGGCTTGAGGCACTGGGTTGTCCGGACTTTGCGCAGCGCATGATACAGGTATGCGGGATTCCGGAATCCGTAGTTGCGGAGAGGGTGGAGACACTGCTGGGGGCGAAGACGACTTTGGATATCGCGTACTGCGCGCGTCCGGGTATGGTGGATGTGCGTTTATCCGGGAGGTCCGGGGACGACGCTGCGTTGGGAGCGGCTGTCGAGCGGATTCGCGAGCATTTTGGAGAAGCTGCTTTGCGTGCCGATGAAGACGGCGTTAGGGGTGCCGTGGCGAATTTGTTGACTCGGCGCGGTTGGTCAGTGGCCACGGCGGAATCGTGCACGGGGGGCGGTATCGGCGAGCACCTCACGGAGCAGGCGGGGGCATCCGAGTATTATGCGGGTGGTGTGATCTGCTACAGCAACATTCTGAAGCGCAAATTGTTAGGAGTCAAGGCGGAGACTTTGGCGGAATGTGGCGCGGTGAGTGCCGAGACTGCCGGTGAGATGTTGGACGGTCTGTTGCAACGCACCGGTGCGGATGCGGGGATTGCCGTAACGGGTATTGCCGGGCCGGGCGGAGGGACCCCTGACAAGCCGGTTGGATTGGTCTTTATCGCGACGGGGGTACGTGGCGAGCGCAGTGTTGAGCGTCACGTGTTTCCCGGCACTCGGCAGAACGTGCGAGAGCGGACGATTTTCACGGGACTCAACACACTGCGATTGCAGTTGATACGAATGCGCAGCAAAACATAAGGAAGCAATGGATTATGGCAGATGCAAAGACAACTGAGGCACGCGAAAAGAACCTGCAGATAGCGGTTAAGCAGATAGAAAAGGAATTTGGGCAGGGTGCCATCATGAAGCTTGGTGACCACTCGCACCTGGATGTACCCATCATCAGCACGGGTGCTTTATCTCTGGACATTGCGCTGGGTATAGGTGGTATTCCCCGGGGGCGCGTTACGGAAATCTACGGACCGGAGTCATCTGGTAAAACCACCGTTTGTCTGCATGTGATTGCCAACGCGCAGAAGGCTGGCGGGATGTGTGCTTTTATTGACACCGAGCATGCGCTCGATCCGCAGTACGCGCGCACGATCGGAGTGAACACGACGGACCTGCTGGTGTCACAGCCGGATTGTGGTGAAGACGCGTTGAACATTGCGGAGACGCTTGTCCGGAGCAATTCGATAGACGTCCTTGTGATCGATTCCGTGGCGGCGCTTGTTCCCCGTGCTGAGATCGAGGGTCAGATGGGGGACACCCATGTGGGCTTACAGGCACGTCTTATGTCGCAGGCTTTGCGTAAGCTTTCGGCGGCCATCAACAGAAGCCGGACGAGCGTCGTTTTCACGAACCAGATACGGGAGAAGGTGGGGGTTATGTTTGGCAGTCCGGAGACGACCCCCGGCGGTCGTGCGCTGAAATTCTATTCGTCGGTGCGTCTGGACATTCGCCGCATGGCCACGATCAAGACGCCCGGTGGTGAAGCCATGGGCAACCGTGTCAAGGTTAAGGTTGTCAAGAACAAGCTGGCTGCGCCATTCCGTATTGCGGAGTTTGACATCATGTATGCCGAAGGTATTTCGCGTGCCGGTTCGATTCTGGATGTGGCTCTGGACCTTAAACTGCTGGAGAAACGTGGGTCCTGGTTTTCGTTTGAGGACGAACAGATTGGGCAGGGGCGGGAGCAGTCCAAACAGGCCATTGCTGACGACGAAGCGTTGCAGCGCAAGTTACTGAGTCAGATTCGGGAGAAGCTTTCGGCGGACAACGTGCGTTTGCCCGACACGCTTGGCGGGTCAGTCCCGGAAGGTGAGAGCGTTGAGGCGAACGAAGAAGAAGCGGTGGCTGCCGAGACTGAGTAATGTGGGCTGCCAACCCGTCTCCGCAACTTTCCGGGACTTATCTTGAAGACTCAAAGGCTCCAGGGAAGACAACGGCAAAAAAAACTTTGAGTCTTCGAGCCTTTGTGGTGAAATTAGGAATGGCCCTATTAATTCGTGATGCTGGGCTTGCCCGGGGTCGACCGCTTTGCCGGGATTAGGCGCGGCGCTCCAAGGGTGTGTGTGCGCGAGGCCGTTTACCGTTGGGCTTGTTATCGTTCTTCGTTATCGCTCTGTGGTCTGTCGTCGCTGCGTGGTTTGGGGATCGGAGCCGTGATAAATACCAGGGCCCCCATCAGTCCCCAGAAGATGATAATCAGGGTGAAAGTGACGGGAATCGCGCCAATGGTGTCGGGATTCATTTCCAAGGCTTCAAAGAATGTTTTTGCGACGTAATCCCGGGGGCCGACGCCCGCTGGTGTGACCGGGATAGCTGCAATAGCGTTTGCCACTTGTGCCGTCAGGAAGTAATCGGCGACAGTCAGGTGATCTTCGTGCAAGCTCTTTCCGACCATGTACAGGTCGAACGCCAGCACAGAGTGTATGCCGACAGCCAGTACAAGGGTGGCCACCATGGCTCCTGGGCTTTTCCGAAAGATATCCAATGCCCGCATGACGCGGCGTATGGTATCGGTTACAGCGGCGGGAAGTTTATTCCCCAACACTTGGAAGAGGCGTAGCATGCGAGGGTGGTATACGAACACGTGGTGAAATTCAAGGGCCAGAACGGCGAGTGCCCCGGCGATACTGCCTAATCCGACGGTGAAAGCGGCTACCTGGATTGTTCGGTATTCCTCGCCCAAAGCGAGGAGGAAAGGGAGCGAGAACACGACGACGATACTTGCGACCACGAAGAGGCCCAGAATGCCCATGATACGGTCAACCATAATACTGAAGACAGATTCCGTTCGTTGGCCCGGTGTCTGGCGGGAGATAAATCCCATTTTCACCAAGTCGCCGCCCACGGCACCGGGGATGACCAGGTTGAAAAAGAATCCGATCATGGTCAGTCGCAACAGGTCTCTCCAGCGCAATCGGATGTTTTGAACATCCAGCAGTATTTTCCACCTCCAGGTTCCCAGCAGTATGACCAGTCCGTGCAAGGCGAATGCCAGTGCAAGAAGGGCTGGATTTGCGGTTTTCAGTTGTGCGAGAAGATCTGTGTTTGTCGACTTGAGCGTCAGGTACACCAGTACGACGGCCAAGATGAGTCCGACAACGGTTCGCGCCACGGGAAAGATGAGTTTTTGCAGTTTCCGTGCCATGAATCAGGGTATCCTGACATTGTGCCCGCTTCGATTGGATCGGCCTATTTTCATCAGGCCTTTTCGCGTGGCGTCTATTTGATGCGGGACGTTTTGCGTTGATTTTTCAGTGCAGGTTTGTCGTGTCTGAACTTGATCTGTCAATAATTTATTGAGACTACTGTGCATACCCGTTCGGATATTTCTGACGCCACCGCCATGCGGATTCGACGATATCACGGATAGTATCGTGCTGGGGACCCCATTTCAGTGTTTGTCGTGCCAGAGTGGAGTCGCTGATCAGTCGCGGGGCGTCGCCCGGTCGAGGGGGGCCATGTTCCACTTTTATTGTTTGTCGGGTGACATCCCGAGCGACATCGATGATTTCTTTCACACTGTATCCCGTGCCGGAGCCCAGATTGAACACGCCGGATTGCTCACTTTCCATTGCCAGGCGATGTGCTTCGGCCAAATCCTTAATATGAATATAGTCTCGGATGCACGTCCCGTCCGGTGTGTCATAATCATCGCCGTAAATCACCACCGAGTCCCGTTGGCCCATGGCGACTTGGAGCACAATGGGGATGAGGTGGCTTTCCGGTTTGTGGTTTTCTCCAAAGCGAGTCGTCGCGCCTGCTGCGTTGAAGTATCGTAATGCGACGTAGTCCAGTCCGCGGACGACTTGATACCAGTGCAATAGACGCTCAAACATGAGTTTGGATTCGCCGTAGACATTAATGGGTTTCGTTTCCGCATGTTCCGGTATAGGGATAATCTCCGGCATGCCGTAGGTGGCGGCCGTGCTTGAGAAGACGATTTTTTTCACGTGGTTCTCTACAGCGGCGTCCAGCAAATTAATTCCGTACGCCACGTTGTTCCGGAAGTACTTACTGGGGTCCTTCATGGACTCGCCCACTTCGATGAATGCCGCGAAATGCATGATGCCGTCAGGTTTTTCGCGGGTTACGGCTTGGGCAACGAGCTCGCGGTCACACAAATCGCCATGGACGAACGTTGCGCGCGGGTCAACAGCATCTCGGTACCCTTTGACCAGTGAGTCGAAAACGGTCACCTCGTGGCCATGGTTCAGCAAGTATTCGGTGCAGCAGCTTCCGATATACCCTGCACCTCCGGCAATGAATATTTTCATGGCGCTCGACTTTCCACATGTGCATTTACGAAACCCAAGAGAGAGGAATCTCATCCAACACAGGCACGACCATGGGGGCGAAACCTTTTCTTGCAGGGTTGGAGAGTAAGCCCAAATATATTGGGCGGGCATGTACATGCAACTGCTTGGTCATGGTCCGAAGAAGCACTACGATGACGCAGCGGTCGCCGGGGTTGTCAGCATTTGTTCGACGCGGGAGATCAGTTTGGCAGAGACATACGGCTTTTGGATGAAACTCTCGTAAGCACCGCGTCTGTGATCGCGTCCGGCATCTTCTTCACTGTAGCCACTGGAAAGAATAACTGGCAAATGGGGATGAGTTTTTCTGATTTCGGTGAGAGTTTCGAAACCGTTTTTCCCTGGCATGGTCACATCGAGGAGGACAAGCGAGATGGTATGTTTGTTCTCCTGGAGACGTTGTATGCCTTGCTCCCCGTCAACCGCGCTTACCACCCGATAGCCATGTCGTTGAAGAATGGAGGCACAGACATCGCGGACTCCCTCCTCGTCATCGACAACCAGTATGGTTGTTGTGTCCGCACGTTCGGGTTGTACGCCTGAGTTGGAAGACGCTTCATCGTGTAACTGCTTATCTTCGTCGTACGATGGTGGGAAAAGTACACGCACAGTGGTGCCCTGTCCGCGGCTGCTCGTGACCCACAATGCGCCTGCGTGTCCACGCACGATGCCTGCTACCGCTGCCAGGCCCAGTCCTCGGCCGATGAATTTGGTGGAGAAAAAGGGGTCGAAGATTTTGTGAATCATGTCTCTGTCCATGCCGCATCCGGTGTCCGATACTTCCAGGAACACGTATTTCCCGGGACGTAGGTTTTCGGTGAAGAAAGCTCTTTTTATAAGTTCGCCATCCACATCTCGGGTCCCGACTCGTACGGTTATATCCCCGCTTTGCTGTGTGGTGTCGATTGCTTCCGACGCATTTGAGATGAGGTTTATGACGACTTGGCGTAATTGGGCCGGGTCTGCGTTAATGGGCTGGTCATGGTGGTGTATCTTCCAGTGCAGTTTTGCTTGTTTCGTAACAGCCCGTTCCACGAGGGGGCGCATTTCATGCACCAAGTGAGTCAGGCGAAGGGGTTGCGTGATCAGTTTGCCGCGGCCGGAATACGCCAGCAGTTGATTCGTCAGCTTGGCGGCGCGTTCAGCATTATTCTGTATCTGCTTCAAATGTTTGGCTGCGGGTGACTCATTCGGGAGGTCCATCAACGTTAAGGTGGCGTTTCCCAAGATACCCATTAACAGGTTATTAAAGTCATGAGCAATGCCGCCAGCCATGACCCCCAGGCTTTCCAGTTTCTGTGCCTGTTGGATATGGGTTGCGAGACGTCGGCGTTCTTTTTCCGCGCGTTGGCGCAAACAGATGGTGAAAAGGAGGAACAGCACTGCAACGCCGAAAAGGATGGTGAGAGCAATGGTTGCCCAGGCGGTTTGTTTGGGGACTTTGACGAATGTTGGCGGTGTGTTAATGATCGTGCTTTCAGGCGGTAGCTGGTCACGCTTGATATTAAACTTTTGCATTTGTTCGTAGTCGAACATAAATCGGTTTGGACTTCTCATGACGACTTGGAGTTGCCCTGCTTTTTTTTCGCCGGTGAGTACTTTCAGCGCCAAGTCGGCGGCGGTTGCGCCCTGTTCCCGTGCGGACGTGAGCTTCCCTCCAATGATTCCATGTCCGAGCTGGAAATCCCATACTCCGTAGAGTGGAGCAGCGGAGTGGCTGGCGATCGATCTAAGACTTGCCCGGTCTGAAAGGACGTGGCCCGCGGCGTCTCGAGTGAACGAAAGGAGCAAGACCACTGTTTGGTGATCCAAGCCACCGACGATGTCCTGAGCTTGAGCAATTGTTACATTTTCAACGAACTCGATATTCACATCACTTGCGAAATACGGCAGCACCTGTTCTGTGAACAGACGTTTGTTTGCCATGCCCGTCCGTGTCTGGTCATTGATCACCAGAATGCGCTGCGCGTCTTTATGCAGGCGTAAGGCCAGATTAAGGGTTTGGACGAGATCGAGCGTTTCAACGACTCCCGTGACATCCGATTCGTGTGCGATACGGGCGGGATCAAAATAATTAATGCCGCAGAAAACCACGGGAGTGTTCGGAAACAGCGATTGTCGGTGGGTCAAGACGAAGTCAAAAGCGGGGTCATCCGCGCAGATAATAAGGTCTAGCGTCTGCTCGGCGTATTTTTCTTTATAAAGCTCATGCAGTGCAGAGTTGTAGCGGTCTCCCTGGTGTCGTTTGGTGTCGAGGTAATCGACGGTCAGTGAAACGTTTACGCTGCCATTGTTGCTTAGGGTGGCGGCGATACTGTCGGTAAGCGCGTCGGTCCAGACAAGTCCGTCGTGGTAGGATTGTATCAGGAGGACTTTTTTCGCGGTGGCGTTGCACTGCGGCACCGCTGCGAGAGATATGCTTACGAAGAGCGATCCCATGAGAAGCCAGCGCAACCGGCGGGCAGTCTCATTCGTCATCAATGCGTTGGAGTTCAACATAGGGGGGATCCTGCGGAACGTGCTTTCACAAACACGGGCGGACGAACATAGATGGGTTCACAGCTGGCTTCCTGCTCCTGTCGTGTGGCTGGCCAGGGCTTGGTGGGCGGGTTGAGGAGGAAGCGTGCCTCAACATGCTCTGCCGCCGTCAAACGTTTCTGGAGGGAGGGGGGAAGAAGGTGGCGGATGTGTTCTGCTTGATTGCTCACAAGACGCTTAACATGACTGAATGATTGTTCAAGGTTCTCGGGATTGATGACGGAGGCCGGTGTTTGCTCGTCCACCATGCCTTCACCGCATACCTTGTAATGGGTGGCAACCAGT
>JAIPIM010000091.1 GCA_021734725.1 Minisyncoccota bacterium
CCAATACCACGACGTCTGGGTCATCGCGGAACAGCGCTACGGCGAAATCAAACCGGTGACGTTCGAACTCCTGGGAACGGCGCGCCGACTGGCAAGCGCACGGGGGGGACAAGTATGGTGTGTCATGCTCGGCCATAACATTACACGCTACGCCGATGACTGCTTCCATCGGCAGGCCGATGTCGTACTCGCGGTCGACGATCCGGAACTTACCCACTTTGTCGATGATACCTACGCCAACATCATTGTCGACCTTATCAACAAATACCGCCCGGAAATCGTCCTGTGCGGCGCCACCTCCCGCGGCCGGGCCTTGCTGCCGCGGGTCGCGGTTCAAGTGAATGCCGGACTGACCGCGGACTGCACAGGCCTGGAGATTGAACCTGAAACAGGGAATCTGTTGCAGACACGCCCGGCTTTCGGCGGCAATATCATGGCCACCATCAAGTGCATGAACCATCGCCCGCAAATGGCCACGGTCCGCCCCCGAGTCATGAGCGAACCGGAACTCGACAAGAACCGCACCGGCAAACTGATCTCCGAACCTTTGCCGGAAAGCATGGTCAGCCGACGTCTGCATATCCTGCAGACGTTCAAAGATGATGAAGACACTACATCCATTGCGGACGCACACTTTATTGTGGCGGGAGGTCGCGGGGTCCAGGGCCCCCGCGGGTTCGATGTACTCAAAGAATTTGCGCACCTCGTAGGCGGTGCGGTGGGAGCAAGCCGAGCCGCTGTCGATGCGGGCTGGATCGAGTACGCACACCAAGTAGGACAAACCGGTCAAACCGTCCAGCCGCGCGTCTATATTGCCTGCGGCGTTTCCGGACAGATACAACACCTGGTCGGCATGCAGTCCGCCCAAACCATCATCGCCATCAATCGGGATGCCAACGCGCCTATTATGAAAATCCCCGACTATGCCATCGTCGGCGACCTCTTCGATGTTCTCCCAGCCATGGCGGACGAGCTTAAGCGATTGTAATCGTCGCGCCGCATCGTCAACCAACGTCCTTCGCATATCGTTCGTCCCCAACCTCGGCCTGTAATTCGTGCAGACGCTGCGTCAATTCCCGGACAACATCGGCGTACGCCGGATCGGCGTACACATTATTGAGTTCGCAGGGATCCTTCGCTAAATCGAACAACTCCCATTCCGGCTCGTACGTCTCGTCGATTGTACCCGGTTGACCCAATGGATCGGAGTAGTAATAAATAAGTTTATATCGCATGGTGCGGATACCGTAGTGCGCATACACGTTGTGATGTTCTTTGTGCATCCAGTACCGATAGTACATCGCATCTCGCCAGTCGGAAGGCATCTGACCATTCAACAACGGTCGAATGCTGCGTCCCTGCATGTCACCAGACACGGAGACACCAGCCAAATCAAGGAACAAGGGAGCAAAGTCGGTATTCAGAATCATCCCGTCGTTTACCGTTCCCGCCTCGATTTCACGCGGATAGCGCACGATAAACGGCATGCGCAGAGATTCTTCATACATGAAACGCTTATCGTACCAGCCATGGTCGCCCAGGAAAAATCCCTGATCGGACGTGTAGATCACCAGCGTATTCTCGGTCAATCCATTCTCGTCGAGATAGTCAAGCACCCGCCCCACATTGTCGTCGACGCTTGCGATGACTCGCAGGTAATCCTTGATGTATCTCTGGTAAGCCCATTTACGCATGTCGTCCTCGGGAAGCGTGTGGTTGAGGTCACACTTCATATCCTGCGGCCGCATGTGAACACCAACCCGCATCTCCGCGGCCGCCGCGGCCGACGCACGGTTGCTGTAATCGTCGTACAGCGTATCCGGCTCCGGAATGTCTTCGTTCAGATACATGTGCGCATGTTTTTCGTCCGGTTCCCACGCACGGTGGGGAGCCTTATGATGATAGAGCAAGCAGAACGGTTGCTCGGAATCGCGTGACTCAAGCCAATCGAGGATCATATCGGTGATGATGTCCGTCACATACCCTTTCACCGTGTGACGCTCACCTCCATCGGGTCCCTTGAAAATGAACTCAGGATTGTGGTACAGGCCTTGGCCCGGCAATACCGCCCAGTCATCGAACCCGGTCGGGCAATGGTCCGGTCCCTGTCCCAGATGCCATTTGCCGAAAATCGCGGTCCGATAGCCTGCTTCCTTCAGCAGCTTGGGAAACGTTTGCAGTCGATTGTCCATGTGCGTCGCCAAGGTCGTCACATTGTTCACGTGGTTGTAGGTTCCTGTAAGGATTGTCGCCCGGCTTGGCGTGCAAATGGAGTTCGTACAGAAACAGTTATTGAAAAGCATCCCCTCGTTGGCGATTCGATCCAGATTGGGCGTCTTGTTGATACGGCTGCCGTAACAACTCATGGCGTGAGACGCATGGTCGTCACTCATGATAAACAATATGTTCGGGCGCACGTCACTCATGGCATCGTCCTCATACGTGGTGTGATTGCACTGAAGAACAGAGGTAGACAAAACACAGATGAATAGTATGCTCGCCAAGCGATGAATGTCAAGAACCATGCAAGCGTGCGGCAGCCCCTCTTGTCAAATTTAATGTCTAGGAAAGTGGGAGGTACGTCCTGTACTCCGACCCTTCGGAGCGGTTCCACCCGGCGGCCGGCTGTGGGAGGGGTCCCGAACCGTCGGAGCAAACTTCAGTGCAGCGGCCACCAACATCATCCCTGCTGAATCCGCGGGATCGGCCCGCCGGCTTGCAGACTCAGTATTCCCAGGCAAGGATCTCCAGACGGCTTTCGTCATCCAATACAGGCTTGTCGCCTTCGAAGTCGAGCACTCCCCAGTTTCCGCGAGTAAAAATATCTCCCCAGGCAATAATTGCCCCTTTAATGGCATGTTCACCGGTAAGATCGACAGTCCCGCTGGCCGCGAAAATGATTCCTGACATCGTGTCGGACTGTCCGCTGAGGTGAATGTTACCATCGCGACTGACCATGGCCGGCAAGGTGGCCACTTGGTAGATGTCGCACTTCCCTGCCTGATGGATGCTGCCGGTGGCAAACAAAGCCCCGTGTATGACGGTGTGCGAACTGATGTGTACGTCTCCCACAACCCACATAATCCCGCCCGCCGGTGAATAGGTGCCCTTCAGACTGGCGTCCCCCACATGAACTTCACCATTCCCCTGAGCAATATTATAGTAATGGTCGAAGTCAAGCTGAGGGAACTTAATCCGAGGCACCCCGGATTGCACATCCCCGTCCACCACCGCTCCGCCCCGCAAGCTGGTCAGGCCTACGGACGATGCGTTTCCAGCAACATGCACATGGCCAGACATATCGGTATTCGCGTTACTGTGGGATCCATTCTCAAGATTACATTTGACACTGCCCCCGCCTGACATCAGCACGTCAGAATTCGAGAAAATTGCGCGCTGGAAGGCGCGCGGATCGTACGGGCTTCTCGTGTAGACTTTCACCGCCTGGGTCATATCGCCAACCGAACCGGTGGCATGAATCATGAAGTACGCGTCGCCAAGCACTGTGATATCAACCGTATACGAACCCTCCCCAAGCTGACCCGCAGTCATCGTCGCGGGAGGAGAAATCAGGTTGTTGAAGTCAGTGGCCGCAAATGCTAACGCACGAGCCGCCGCCCCCGTAGCCACTTCCTGTGCTTTAATGCGCTGCTCAATGATCTTGTTCGTGTGCATTTCTTCAGTAAACATTGAATACATTGCGGCGGCAGCGGTCGTCACCAAAAACGCACAGAATAAAGCACCGAGAAAAGCCGAGCCGCGGTCATCGCATCCCCAATGATTGGAAGCGGATCTGATCGTCGTATTCATCGTACGCATCCTCCAAGAGCTGTCGCCTCGCTTATCCGTGTTAAAAACTGTTCTGCGGAAAAGACGAGATGCTGAATTGCCGATAGAATTCTTTTGCATATCCTTTAGCCGCCAACGTGAAATCCAACGCCAACGTGGCCGGTGCCGGACTGCGCCCGTTGACGTACAACTGAAAAATACCCATAGCCGGCCCACGGTCACCGATCACGGCCACATCACATCCTCGCTTCTCTCCCAGCCACTTGACCGCAACGTGCTTCAATTTTGCGGTGTACAGTCCCGGAGCCTCGGACGTCAACACTGCCTGCCATTGAACGTAGCGACCGCTGAGCCCTTTTATCTCCGCTGGAAGCGATGTTCCGGTCACTTCCAGAGCCTCGCTCCACTGTGCCCCATCCGATAGATCCGGCATGCTCCCGGCACGAATGCGCAACGTGACGGCGGTTCCGGCCGGGGTCACTGCCGCCCAGTCGAGTGTCTTGTATGACGGATCTTTCAGCTTTGTATCCAGTATCGCGGATGTATAGGATGACCGCGGCGGGTAGGTCACATAAATGCTTGCCACGGCAGGCACGTATTCTATCGCGGCAGCGCCTGACGAGGAGAAGAACTCGCCCCAGTATCCGGAAGAAGCAGCACCGTTTATATCTTCAGAAAGGCAGGCGGCATGAATAGTACCGGAAGCATCATGCCATTCCGCAACACTGCCTATTTCGGCGGCCGCCCCAAAGCGAAGACTCACCAGATAATCTTTTTCCGACGAGATCGGCAAGTCAACCAAATCGGATTCCACGATGCCTCCGGAAATGACTACCGATTTGCCTTCATTATAAACCTCTCCCGTCCCAGACGCGGCAACATCCTGAAACGTCAGACGGTGAAGCGTCCCCGTGTCGCCATTGAATCCCGAAATCCGCTCCATGATCCACGCCTCGGCAATGTCCATCTTGGCGTCTGGCAGCGCCTGAAAACGAATCCGTGCGCCGCTGCCTCCGTAGGCAAGATTGCCACCTGTTACTGGATCGACGTTGCTCACGACTACTCGCACGGTGCTGTCAGCATAGTCAGAGGTGGAAGCTGAAGGCGAAACAACACGCGTCTGAATACGAGCCTCCCAGGACGTACGCGCCCCCGCCATCTGCAGTATATTCTCGCCAAGCTCAGAATCGAATAGTACTTCGCACAACTCCGTGCTCGCACCATTTTCAACGAAGGTGGACTCCAACCACATATCGTTGTATATCTTGATGTTTATGAAACTGTCTTCGCCTGTGGCATCAAAGTACAAGGCCCGATTGTCGCTCCAGTACGACCGGTGATTCATAAGACGACTTCGGGCTACTCCACCGTCGTACACACTGTCCGATAACAACGCCTCAGCCTCCAAACCTTTACCCGTAGGGCTCACCGCTAGCAGATCAAGACACATGTTATAATCCTTCGCGCGCGGAGCTTTGCCGACGATACGGAATAAAAAATCATTATTCCCCGGTTGCAGAATCCACGTACCAAGCTGAAACAGACTCCGCTCATTGACGGAGGCATACGCATCGACGCTGGCGAGCCCCGCCTGGATCGTGTACTCGGCAAGGTTGTCCGCCAATACCCGCGTTTCCTTGTACGATTCACCATGTATCTCGTGGCTGCCGCCACCCTCTTGTATGGTTGTCTGCAATTGCTCCAGGCGTCGTTCCGCCGACAAGCCGTTGTCCCGCGGCTGAAAAACGGTGCGACGCAACTCGGTGTACCCAGTGGCCGAATTCTCGAACACATGGTAAATCACAGTTTTGTTCCATGCAATATCCCCTGTTCCGTCCAGCGGCAGTGACGTTATCCCCGGAGCACGTTGCAACACAGGCATGCTGAAGCCAAGGGGACCCTCGCCAGGACCAGGATACATAAGAACCATGCTGCGCGACGTGGTAGCCAAGTCTTTTTTCAACTGCTCTTTACTTAGAAGCATTTTTTGCTCAAGAAATGCCACTGTCTGTGCATCTTTAAGGCTGCGCACCGTGAACATCGTAAGCGGGACCAGCGCGGCAAAAAGAATCGTAATCAAACCTGTCGCAACCGCAATCTCCGCCACGGTGAATCTGTGTCTATGTGTCCTCATAATCACCTCAAGCCGTAGTGGAAAAGGTGTTTGTCCACCACCACCGTGTCCACGGCAACATCCAACTCAGGGCGTTCAGCATTCCAGGCAGACGTCACATGAATGGTAACCTCGCGACTGCCCCTTACTTCCGCTCCCACCGTGGTCGTACGCCTAAACTGACCGTCAGGGTCGGGAACTCCAGATTCATTGACTGGCAATGTGTCCTCCGCCATCAACGGGACATCTTCGTAAGAAAGCGACCGCAAATGCTCCAACCGGTTCTTGGCGATGTCACACGCCGTACTCCGTCGCCGCAGATAACTGCACGTCCATAACCCTTGCTTGAGCACCGCAACGCCACCAGACATCGCCATGGAACCAATCATGCAAGCCACCATAACTTCAGCTAGAGTCATCATGCAACGACGACGCCGTCGATCACGGGCTTCTTCGCTGGATCTATGGCTTAATGTCTTCATTTCTCCCCTGATGTGGCTTGTGTGCATTAGGTTTCGTTCTTCCGCGAGACTTGCCGTCGCATCGTTCAGTTTTTGTCATTATTTGGAAAGCAAGTGCGGTGCCAATGCCATTTCTCTAAGGTTCAGAGCGTATGAAGGATGCATTAGAGCCAGCCAGAAAAGGCAAAGCCTCCACCAAAAGAGACTCTTTCGCATTATTGCGAACCAGGCGGGGCGGGGGGGCGGGGGGGGAATGTTGGCGGACTCGTCAGGCGCGGGGATGAAAAGCCCGATGGGTCTGCATGAGGCGCTTGCGGTTGACGTGAGTGTAGATCTGGGTGGTGCCAATGTCCGCATGGCCCAGCATCTCCTGGATAACACGCAGGTCAGCGCCGTGATCCAGTAGGTGGGAAGCAAACGAATGACGAAGCATGTGCGGGTAGACATTCTGGCGAATACCGGCACGCCGTGCCGCGTCCTTGACAATCATCCAAATGCGCTTGCGACTGAGCGGATTACCATTCACTGTCAAAAAGAGATGCGTGGAGTCGCCAGCCTTGTCCAATACGGGATGGGCTTCCGAAAGATATCGCTTGACCGCTCGCTGGGCGGGCAGCCCGATGGGAACAATGCGTTCCTTGTCGCGCTTCCCGATCACACGCACAATGCCCTCATCGAAATGAATGCTGTCCGTCCGCAAGCCGGCTAATTCACTGACCCGTAGTCCGGTCGCATAGAAGACCTCGATGATGGCGCGGTTGCGGATGTCCAGTGTATCCCGCCCGTGAAAAGCCTTCAACATGCCGTCTATGTCCCGCTCACTCAGCAAGTCCGGAAGAACATGCCACAGACGGGGGCCCTCCATCACATCCGTGATATCATGGGGTATCAAGCGTTCTTGCAGTAGATAGCGGAAGAAAATCTTGACGGCAACAAGCCGGCGGGCTATCGAACGCGATTCCAACCCCCGCGCATGGGAATGCTCAAGAAAGTCCAGGATATCGCTTCGCGTAACCGTATCAGGATCATGCTTGCCTATGGTCGCCATGTACTCGACGAACGCCCGCAGATCGTGAACATACGCGGAAATAGTGTTGTCCGACAATCCCCGTTCGAGAGCCGCATACCCGATGAACTGTTCGAGAATGTGTTCCATTTCCTACATGAGAGCCGTACTGAAATAACGCTCCGCCCGATCCGGAAGGACAGTCGCAATCGAACCGCCGATAGCCGGCGCAAGCTGACGGGCCGCCCAAACGTTGGCACCCGACGAAATTCCCACAAGCAACCCGAAATCGCGCCCAAGCTGCCGCGTGGTTTCGATCGCATCGTCATCGGTGACTTCAACAACGTCATCCACCAGTGAAACATCGAGGATCGCGGGCACAAAGCCGTCCCCAATGCCCTGGATCTGATGCAGCCCCGGCTCATGCCCCAGCAATGCCGACACGTTCTTCGGCTCCACCGCTATGATCTTAACACCCGGCCTGTGCTCTTTAAGAAACTTGCCAACCCCCTGAAGGGTGCCCCCGCTGCCAACCCCCGCAACGAAACAGTCAATCCGCCCACTCGTCTGCCGCCACAGTTCAACCGCCGTCTGTTCGTAATGCACCCGCGGATTGTTGGGGTTCTCAAATTGCTGCGGCACAAAAACACGCGGGTCCTCGGCCGCCAGCTCGCGAGCCCGTTTCACGGCACCCTCGAGTGACTGGTCGGCGGGCGTCAGTTCAAGCTCCGCACCCAGAGCACGAATGAGCTTCTTGCGCTCCTCGCTCATGTTCTCCGGCATCACGATTCGTACTGAATACCCCTTCATCCTCCCCACCAAAGCCAAACCGATGCCCGTGTTTCCGGAGGTGGGCTCAACAATAATAGAGTCCGGATGCAGTTTGCCATCCCGTTCAGCCCCCTCCAGCATGGCAAGCGCCACGCGATCTTTAATGCTTCCGCCCGGATTCAGAAATTCGGCCTTTGCATAGATCAATTCTGGCTTGAGCTGCAACAAAGGCGTGTTGCCAATAAGATCGAGAATCGTGTCCGTAAGCATGCGATGAAACCCCGCGTTGGAAGTGGGTATGCGAGTGTGTCGGTTTTTATGATGCCGCAGAAGAAAAAATAGCGCGGCTCAACCAAGGGTCAAGACGGCTTCAACCGGTAGGTCGAACTTGTCCCGTTACACCAAAAACAGCAACCACTCGCCGTTTGATAGCTCGCCCTGAATCACCTCATACCGAATGTGCGCTGACGACGGACTCGCATAAATCTTGACTGTGATTACATTGAATTCCTGATCATAGTCATCCGATAGTAGTACTTGAGTATTATCAAAAACCTGAATCCGTGACATTTCAGCGGCGGTGCAGCTGGTTGCGAAACCGGAGGCAGCTGTAGTTTCTACTGCAACTCGCAGGTTCGTAAACAGATGTACCGCCGCTGGAATTCCCATGCGGGAAAATCATGGCATCACTGACACCACCAAATATTCTCTTTTTCCTCCCGGACCAACACAGACCGGATTGGCTGGGGTTCAACTCCGATCTGCCGGTACGCACACCAAACCTGGACCGGCTGCGCGCGTCAGGAGTCCAGTTCCGGAATGCCTTCACACCTTCGCCCCTTTGCGCACCGGCCCGGGCATGCCTGGCTTCGGGCCTGGAGTACGAACGATGCCGCGTACCCAGCAACCGTGAAAACTATCCGGTGGATCTGCCGACATACTGCCAGCGCCTGAGAGACGCGGGATACCGCGTGTGCGGTGTCGGTAAGTTTGACCTGCATAAAGATCTGGCCACCCCAGTGGCTGAACTGGACTGGCACCTCGATGGATCACGCTCGCTGGAAGAATGGGGGTTCACCGAAGGCATCGATAACGAAGGCAAAATCGACGGCAGCAGTTCGTACAAAGCCGCCGGAAAACCAAAGGGCCCGTACCTTCATTACCTCTGTGAACAAGGGCTGGCGGATACGTACGTGCGCGAACACGAGGAAAGACAGAAGTATCGAGATGCTTACGTTACAAGCTTGCCGGAAGAGGCCTACTGCGACAATTGGGTCTCGGAAAATGGGCTCTCCTTTCTGCATAACTTTCCCACCGATCAGCCCTGGCATCTGGTGGTGAATTTTACCGGCCCCCATAACCCCATGGACGTTACGCAACGTATGCATGACGCGTGGAAAGACGTACAGTTCCCCATGCCCGTGGAGAACGAGCAGGAAGACTATTCGGTCGACGATCACCAGCGGAACCGACGGTATTATGCGGCCATGATCGAAAACATCGACCGGCAGGTCGGACGTTTTCTCGATGCAGTGGAAGAACGCGGCGAGCTGGAACGAACACTCGTTGTGTACGCCAGCGATCACGGCGAAATGCTCGGCGACCATAATCTGTGGGGTAAGAGCACGTGGTACACACCCGCAAGCGGCATACCGCTGATCGTGGCCGGCCCGGGGATGAAAAAAGGCGTAAGCAACAGCGCGCTGACCAGCCTCCATGACCTGACCGCTACCTTCCTTGATTACGCGAGAACCCCTCCCCTCCCCTCGATGGATGCACGGTCCCTGCGCCCGGTCCTCGAAGGAAAAACGGAGCAGCATCGCGAATACGTTGTCAGTGGACTGAACGGCTGGCGCATGCTCTTCGACGGTCGCTATAAACTGGTCACCCGGCAGGACGCTCCGCCCCTTCTTTACGACCTCCAGGAAGATCCGCAAGAGACCAATGACATCGCATCCGCAAATCCCCACGTCGTAAATACGCTTGCCGCATTCCGCTCGCTGAAGACTCGCTCCGGCTGCCGCGTAAACGCGGAACTCAGACCGGACCGGTGAAACGCCTGCATGGAATTACTACCCCCCGCTCACACCCCGTGACGCTTGAATTGCGGCAGGTACTGTTTGTTGATCTGGAACAACTCGTTGACCATGTCACGAGCTTCGTTTAATGAAAGACAGGCCGCCGTCAACGGCGATTGGGCAACCGCCTGATAGACCAGTTTTTCATCACCCGTGAACGATGCCTCCACCGTCATCTGCTCCGTTAGAGCCGTGAGCGAGGTGAGCGGCAGTACGGATTGCGGCAGCTCACCAACATGCAGCGGCGACAATGTCCGACGAGTCGTCAGAACGGGCACCTCGACACAACAATGCTCCGGCAGGTTGGAAATAAGGTGCGTGTTCTTCACGTTTCCGTTAAACTGGAACGGCGAACCGCCGACATAGGCGTTGATGATCGACGAGGCGTACTCGTTGGATTTGCGCAACATCGCACTCTTCTTTTCCGGATCGTCCCAGTCGGCGCTGGTAAGCCATTTATCGAACTCGTCACGCCACGTTTCCTCGCGCTTCCGGTATTCGTTGAGAATGTAGGCATGCTCTCCGGGATTCCAGCCCGTTCCGTCCTTGCAGTAGCGTTCGATCAGTTCCGGACGCTTGCGAAACCACCAGGAGTATTCGGAATTGTGACCGCTTGACTCGGTAACGTAATAGTCAAAGGCCAAAAACATCTCGTTTCTCACGATCTCCTCGTTGTAGATGTCGCGATCTCCCAAAACACGCTCCCGCAAAACGGGATAAATGTCCCGGCCACGATGCTTAAGCTTCAAAAACCACGACAGATGATTTAAACCCGCGCAGGTGTAATCCAGCTCTTCAAACGGAACCTCCGCCCAGGTCGCCAGCATCTTGGCGGTGCCCTGAACACTGTGGCAAAGCCCCGTTACATTGACCTCGGTCTCCCGCTGCATTGCGTGACAGAGAATTGCCATCGGATTGGTATAATTCAATACCAGGGCATCCGGGCAACGCGCCTCAATGTCCCGGCAGATGTCCACCATGACCGGAATGGTACGCAACCCTCGAAAAATGCCGGCGACCCCGCGTGTATCGCCGACGCAGATATCGACACCGTATTTCTTCGGCACAAGAATATCGTGTTGCCAAACAGACGTATCCCCGCTGAGGATGGTGATCAGTACCGCGTCGGCGCCCTCCAGCACATCACGGCGATCCGTGGATGCCTCAATGGTCACATTGCAGCCGCCCTCCTCGGCGATTTTACGGCAGGCCGTTTCACCCATACGTAAGCGCTCTTCATGGATGTCCACCAAAGCAATGGTCGCCCCATCCATGTTCTCATAAGTCATGAGATCCTTGAAAATAGTACGCGTGAATCCCCAACTGCCGGCTCCGATGAAGACGATCTTTGCCATCTCTTGCTCCTAAGTTATACATAATACTGGACATTTATCCACATGATTCCTACAGTATATCCCGTACGGACATACCTTGAAAGGACCAGTTTTTGATAAGATCACCCAAAAAAGAACATGTCTCCTGGATGGTCTCTTTCTGCATCCTCAGGGACCTCAGATTTCTTCCCCGGCCAATCTGTGTCGCTAAGTCAGAAGCGTGCGATGAATCGTACAAAAACCCGGGGACAGCCAGAGCCGACGATATGCACGGAGCCGTCTTTCAGTACACGCTGAAGGGGATGGGGCACCTGAGAGCCGGCAACACGACGTTTGAAGTCCCGGAAGGTAAAGGGTTCCTGTGCCGAGTCGGCGATCCGCACATTGAGTATTACTATCCGTCCTCCGGCGGGGGAGTCTGGCGCTTTCTTTTTCTGTCGTTCGTCGAAACGGGAAACCTGGTGGAATCCGTCAACAAAGAGCTGGGATACGTCTTTGACGTCCACCCGCGAAACTCGATGATCCGACATCTCCTGGAATACGGTGAAATGCGCGAGAGAGTGTTCGAGATGTCCGCCGGCGACGGGGCGTTGATGATCCACAGGCTGCTTTCCGCGCTCGTGGACATCGCACGATACCCGGATGCAGACAGCAGCCGCCCGCTTCGCCTCATTCGACAGGCCCACCGCCTGATTGATCAACAGCAGGTCGTCGGTTCGACTCCGTCCGCTGGCTCCATTCTTTCCTTCTTATTCCCAATGTTTTATGTATCGGACGCCAGCCTGATATGTGCATGCTGAAAATAATACATCTAATCTATATCTAATCTTTTAGCACCTGATCGACTGGCATTGATTGTTCAAATCTAACACCCCTATCAACAAAATTCCTTAATTTACCCTCATTTTTCCGGTATAATAGTGTGAATGGCCGGTGATCAGCGATAACAAATCGCATTCGGCGATTGGTGATACGTGACGGAGTGATTTGGGTGAGAGCGTAATCCGGGGTCGCCGCCGCCTGCCGACTTTTTTGATGCGGCGTTGC
>JAIPIM010000092.1 GCA_021734725.1 Minisyncoccota bacterium
TTCCTGGGACAGCGCCCTGATCCACCTCATAGATACCCCCGGGCACATTGATTTTACCGCGGAAGTCGAGCGGTCGATAAGGGTGACGGATGGTGCCGTTGTTATTTTCAGCGCGGTTGAAGGAGTTGAGGCGCAAAGTGAGAAGGTCTGGCATCAGGCAGAAGACTATAATCTGCCCAAAATAGCGTTTATCAACAAGATGGATCGCGTCGGGGCATCGTTCACACGGGTTGTTGGAGATATTAACCGAAAATTTGGCGACGTTGCATTGCCTGTACAGCTTCCGGTAGGAGAAGAAGACGAATTACGCGGTTTAATAGATCTTGTCACCTTCCAGATGCTCAGCTTTACAGGCGATCATAACGAGCGTGTTGAATCGTCACCGGTGCCGGAGGATTTTGTGGAGAGTGCGCTGCGGCAGAGAGAGAATCTAATCGAACGCCTCGCGGACAGCTCCGATGAGGTCGCGGAGCTCTATCTGTCAGGGGAGGACGTGCCGGTAGATCTCATCCAAAAGATAGTGCGGGAGCTTACGCTGCGCAATGAGGTCGTCCCCGTAGTGACAGGGTCGGCTAAGAAGTGCATTGGCGTTCAACCGGTAATAAATGCTATCGTGGAGTACTTACCATCGCCCCTCGATCGTGGCGCTGTGCCTGCTGTGCGCATCAAAGACGAATCCCCCGTGGAAATCCAACCTGACAGCACGGCAGCGTTCACCGGTTTGATCTTCAAAGTGGCTGCCAGCTCAAGCGCGGATTTGCTCTACATGCGGACCTATTCAGGGACTCTGCACAGCGGCATGAAACTGACGAACAGTCGTACGAAAGAAAGTGTCCGAGCCAAGCAACTTCTGCGTTTATTTGCGAAGACTACGGAGCCCGTGGATGAAGTGGGCCCCGGCGATATCGTCGGTGTCATAGGGCCCAAAAATAGCGGTACTGGCGATACACTGTGCGATGCGCATCAATTGTGTGCATTTGAAGCCATGGTTTTTCCTGAACCTGTCATTTCGATGGCAGTCGAACCTCGTTTCAGTCGCGAAAAAGATCGCTTGGAAGAGGCCCTAGGCTTATTGTGTCGTGAGGATCCGACATTGCGGCTCGACCAAGACGAGGAAACAGGCCAGTGGCTGTTGTCAGGTATGGGAGAGCTACACCTGGAGATCAAGCTCAAGCGACTTGCTGAAGAATTTAACGTAGAGGCCCGCGCCGGTGAACCACGCGTTGCTTATCGTGAGACATTTAGAGGCCCCGACACTGTAGACGCCTTCTTTCACAAGGTCGTCGGGGAGAACGAGATTCAGGCAGGTGCCAAGATTTCAGTTAGTCCGATGGCAAAAGGCAAGACGCTGTTCGAGATTGAAAACCAGTTGGGGCGCAGCAAAGGAATGCCTAAGGTCCTTTCCCAAACCGCTGAACGCGCATTGCAGGACGGACTCCGTACAGGTGGAAACTTAGGGTACCCCCTCATTTATGTGAATGCGCAGCTTGTTGAACTGGATGTGTACCCTGACAAAAGCACTGAAAGCGCTGTCATGGGTGCGGTTCTCAGCGCCATAGATAAGGCAATTCGAGAAGTCGGTACAACTATACTGGAGCCGGTGATGTACTTGGAGATTCTGGCGCCACCCGAAGCCGTAGGAGAAATTACATCCTATCTGCAACCACGGCGTGCGGTCATTCACAGTATGAGCGAGATTGGCGCACTTAAGCGCATCAGCTGTGAAGTGCCTCTCGCCGAGATGTTTGGGTTTGGTAAAGCCCTGCCCAAGCTTACTGGAGGTCGCGGCTCGTTTTCCATGGAACCGCGGGGTTACCAGGAGATTCCGGCAGACGTGGCCGCTCGGATGTTCGGAAGCTTTGCACGGTGACTGTCCCGGTTGTTATCCGTGCGCCGTAGACTATAGTACGATTTTGCGGGCGGTTAGTTCAGATGGCTAGAACGTCTGGTTTACACCCAGAAGGTCACTGGTTCGAGTCCAGTACCGCCCACCATCCCTGCTGCTCGGACAGATTGGTGTCTGGAGTGTCCAGTTCTTTCCCCACTCATGAATTCCGCTTGAAAGACCTATGTCTACCGTGTATGCTGTAGAATATTGATTGCTCGGTAAAGACAACATCATGGCGACAAGGAATGAATCCCGAAAGTTACGGGCGACGAAATGGACCCTACAGCCACCACTGGTTCACAATACGTGCGGTGTACTCCTTTCCATCCGAAAGTCCTTTGTCTCCTGTTGTTTGTGGTTCTCTGTTTCATTACAATATCATGTCGCAGGTTGGGGGGGAGTGCGGCGGTGCAGGACAGACGCGGTGCGATTCATTCTTCGGTGGATGAGCGCAGCTTGCTACGCATAGCAAGGAATCGAAAACAGCGATTGAACCGTATCACAGCCGAGTTCGAAAATACAAAAGACCAGCTGGAACGCTTGAAAAACCAACTCACGCGACTTGTGGCGCAAGGCCACGCAAGCGATCCACTCCTTGGGTGGTTTCGGGACGATCCGGAAGAGTTGGTTGAGCAGATCGAGAAAAAAACTAAGCGGCTTCAACGATTGGAAGCAGCGCAGGCTGAGGCCCGACACGAGTGGGCAATGGCGGTGAAGAAGTTGGAGAATGCACGGAGTGATGCAACCGGCACACCCAGTGTGAGGTCTTATGACTAGCGTATAAAAAAGGAGCTTGAAAGCGCATGGAAAAAAAGATCAGGTGTTTGAATGTCTTGGGCGTTGCTATTCTGGCTATGGTGCTTGCTGGACTGAACCATGAACTCATAGCTCAGCAGTCAGGCGAGGGGAGCGCGGAAGCTGCGGGAGAAAAGGATGCGAGACGATTGGTGAAATGGACAACCTTGGAGGATGCCTTCCTGAAAACCAACCGAAACCGCATTATTTTGCGACGCTACATTGCTCAGCAGGAGGAGCAACTTAAGAATACCGAAGGTGAAGAACAGAAGCAGGAGGTGCGCAAGAAGATTGGCGAAGTACGCAAGCGGTTGCACCGGATCAATACAGCAATGGACGTTATCTATGGCGTTGCTGAAGACCCTCAGTACGTATATAATCCCGTGCAATCAACAGTGTATGTTCGGGTTGGGACTGTGCAGGAAACGTTTGAAGAGGTGGCCCGGATGCGTGACAGATTACGGCGGACTGTCGCTGATCAGAAAAACAAACTCGACAACGCGCAGGATGAGGACACGAAAGCGAAACTTCAGAAAGCGCTTGATGCAGTTGTTGGCAGGTATCAGACAGTAGCCGCTGCGTTGCAGACTGTTTTCGGAATTTCCCCGGATCGTGACTTCAGCTACAACCCAGACAATGCGACGCTGTATCTTAAAGTTACCGACGATGAATTGGCCGAGATCAAGCAACGGCTTGCGGAGCAACGGGGACAAACAGAAAGTGCGGACGACGATACGGGCAGTGCCAAATAAGCTACTTCTACGCATCGCCTCTGGACGACCGCCAACACCACATTGGGAATGGATGACTTATGGCATCACTGAATCGAGTTTTACTGCTGGGTAACCTCACTCGGGATCCCGACTTAAAGTATACGCAAGGGGGTACGGCAGTCTGCAACTTCGGGCTGGCGATGAATCGCCGTTTCAAAACACGTGACGGACAGGACCAGGAAGAAGTTTGCTTTGTCGATATCGAAGTGTTCGGCCGACAAGCCGAAACATGTGAAAATTATCTCCAGAAAGGGTCTCCAGCCCTTGTGGAGGGACGTTTGCGCCTGGACCGCTGGGAGGACCGCAGTACGGGTCAGCCACGCAGCCGTTTACGTGTAACCGCGCTTCGTGTCCAGTTCATGGGCAGCCCCGGCGGCGGTGACGATTTCAGTGATCGCGGAACGGACAGGCCGCAACAGGAGGCCACCCCGGAGACCTCCTCGACGCCGACAAGCCCGCCCCCGCAGCAATCACCTGGCACGCCCGGTTCTTCAGAGAACAGCGATAACGACATCGACGATGAAATCCCGTTCTAGAAAAATGCGCGAACAATGCTGCATTCATCCGATTTGTTCTGGATGGCCTTATGTGAAAGCGCAGGTGTAGTTGCGTGGAAGAGGTTTCGCGCAGATCATTCCCCGAGGACTGTAACAACAATTGTGCGCTGGCGCGGTTTTACATCGCATTCAAGATGGAAAATCTGTTGCCACGTCCCTAAGTTGAGTTTGCCGCCGGTGATGGGTACGGTGAGGGAGGGCCCCAGCCAAGTGGCCTGCAGGTGTGAGTGCCCGTTGCCGTCGTGCCACGCCTGCTCGTGACCATACGAACGATTCGGGGGAATCAATCGGTCAAGCAACTCCGGGAGGTCCCTCTCCAGCCCAGGTTCAAACTCGATGGTGCCAAGGGCCCCGGTGCTGCCGATATTGAAGAGGTGAACCGTACCCGTCTTGACCCCGGAACCCCTCACCAGTTTGCAAACCTCGGCCGTGATATTATGCATGTCGCGGTGCCCGGATGTGGCAAGCGCAATGGCATGCTGATGAATCATCTAAAGCTGTCCTTTCTCTCTTTTGGCTTGAACCGGCTGCCCGCCACGGCGATAAGCATGACAAAAAATGGTACCCCGGGGGTGACTCGAACACCCGACAAATGGTTTAGGAAACCACTGCTCTATCCTCTGAGCTACCGGGGCACGGCGTGCGGGAAGCATTGCGGGCGGTACTCGCGGTGTACGCGGACTCGCCATTCCCGATACCAGTTTCACGCACAGAAGTATAAGCACTGAGTGGGTGATCGTCAACCGCAACAAACGTGCCTTGCAGATTACCGGGTTGCATGCCGTTCACGATACCTGCCTGGCAGAGATCACCTGTTTCCGCACGTGCTGGCTTCGATCATCTTGGGGAGGCGATTTCCGCCGGGTATCGTTCACGTTTAATATAGAGGCGGGGAATTGACGTTGTTCAATGTTATGTGACATTATGAAGCTCGACCGATTCTGTATGTAGAGGGGGGGCATGGGGTCGCGGCGTGGAAGCCGCTGACACATTGTTTCGATGTCTAACAAGGAAGGACAGGCATTATGGCTGAAAATTATTTGCAAAAGTTGTTTGCCGAGCGTATCGGTGGCGAGCGTTTCGGCAAAGATACCGCTATTTACAAATTCGAGAAAATCAAACGTGCGAAGGCCGCTGCACAGCAGGCCAAGCCTGGGGTGGAACTCATCGATATGGGGGTGGGCGAGCCGGATGAGCAGGCGTTTCCCGAGGTGGTTCAGGCTCTGGCGGACGAAGCGGCCAAATGGGAGAACCGTACGTATGCGGACAACGGTATTCCCGAGTTCCGTGAGGCGGTCGCGCGCTACATGCGCGAGGTGTACGGTGTCGCGCTTGACCCTGAGACCGAGATCTGTCACTCCATTGGCAGTAAAGCAGCTCTGACCCTTCTGCCGGCGTGTTTCGTGAACCCCGGTGATTGTGCGGTCCTTACTGTTCCCGGGTATCCGGTGCTCGGAACGTGGACAGACTATCTGGGCGGTGAAACCATCAAACTGCCGTTGTTGAAAGACAATGGATTTCTGCCGGACCTGGAGGCTCTGTCCGCGGAGCAGCGCCGTCGGGCGAAGCTCTTGTACCTTAACTATCCTAACAATCCGACCGGTGCTTCAGCGTCCCCCGACTTCTTTGATAAAGCGATTGCATTTGCCAAGAAACACGGTCTGGTCATTGTTTCCGACGCGGCGTACGCGCCCCTCAATTTTACCGGTAAACCGTTGAGCATTTTATCGCGACCGGGTGGTAAGGATGTTGCCGTGGAGTTACACAGTATGTCCAAGGGGTTTAATATGACGGGGTGGCGTCTTGGTTGGCTGTGCGGGAACGTGTTCGCTGTCAAGGCGTATGGGACAGTGAAAGACAACGCAGACAGCGGCCAGTTCCGAGCCATTCAGAAGGCTGCCATAAAGGCATTGGCCGACCATGCGAATATCACACCCAAGATATGTGCGAAGTACCAGCGCCGGCTGGCGGCCCTCACGGATATTCTGAAAGAGCTGGGGTTCGATGCCACGATGCCGCAGGGCTCCTTCTATTTGTATGTTGAGATACCCAAGGCAACCAGCGCCGGGCGGCCATTCGATTCAGGCGAATCCTTCTGCGAATGGTTGATCAAGGAGCATCTGATCAGTACCGTGCCGTGGGATGATGCCGGCCATTTTGTACGTTTCAGCGCCACGTTTGTTGCATCCACGCTTGAAGAGGAGCAACGAGTGTTGCGTGAAGTGAGACGTCGGTTGGGCCAGTCGGACTTTGTGTTTTAGCCTCTTCACGGAACGTGAGGAGCGGTCTCCGGCAGGTTTTCGGTGCGGACGGTTTCCATCCAGCGGACAATATCCTGCCAGTGACCGGGACCGAAGGCGCGGTGGAAATATCGATAGCCGTCACCATACGCCTTGTCGGGATTGCTGGCAATCTCGGCCAGCGTATGACGGTAACCGCGCGTACGGCACAATTCGGCCGCCAGATACTGGCAGATGCCTTCCTCTACCCACAAGGGCGCCTTGCGGGCGATTTCGGGATAGCACTCGGCAATCAGATCGTGCGTGAGTTCGTGCGTCGCGGTAGATAGAAACGCAGGCGGCGTAAGGCCATACAGAATGTATACGGTCTCTCTCACGTGCTGTTTTTTGTCAATGACTTTGCCAAATACGTTTTTTGTGGTCGTAACCACCACGTGGCGGTCGTACAGCCCCCGCTGGGTCATTCCCTGGGCGGGTGCGAGGTCGCTGCGTTCGCGAAGTGCATGCGTGCCGACGAGACGCAGGGAGGGCTCTGTAGGAGACCTGTAGCCAGTCAGCGCTTCTAATTCACGTTGTGCCTCCAGGAAAAGCGGGCGGGCAGCTTTTGTTGACAGGACTAATACAGGGTAGCACTGGGAACAGGCACGTCGTCCGTCGGCAAATGTATGACCCTGAATAAACGGCAGCCCACATGCTTCGCACGTTGGACGTTTGGCATCGCGCTCACAGTAGGCATGGCCATTGATCGTGTATACATTTCGCAATGGTTTGCCGCACAATTCACAGTGGGGCAGGTGCTGTTCCAGGCACTCAATCGAGCAATAGTTTTTTCCGCGCCATTTAAGATGTTTGCCGGTAAGGCGCCGGCCGCAAGCAGCACATGTGGGCAGTGACTTAAGCAGGCATTCTTTCGAGCAATACGCGCCTCTCTCGCTGCGCAGGTAAGATCCGGAAATCGTTTTGTTGCAGGTGGTGCATCGCAATTCGGCGGCTAGTGTTGCACAGGTAAGGAGAACAGTGACCACAACGGCCAATACGCCTCCTATTCGTCTGGCGGCATGCCTTCGATGGGCTGTCGGGGCGCGGGTCATCATTGTGTTATCATGTTGCGACATGCGATGTTCTTTCTCCCATACGGTACCTGTTTATTAGTGAACTGCAACGAGCACTTGCTCGCATCGTAACACGTGGTATAGTAAAGGTTCGTTTATGTGGCTTTAACTATCAGGTGACGTTTAGGTTAACGTTCAACGTAGAGGAATGAACTCGACCATGGACAAACAGCGGAAACAGACCGTCATTCAAGACTTTGGACGTACGGAAGGCGATGTAGGTTCGCCCGAGGTCCAGATTGCGGTTCTGACAGAGCGTATCAAGGAAGTGACTGAGCATTTGCGCTACCACAAGAAGGATCACAGTTCGCGTCGTGGATTGCGCGCAATGGTTGATCGTCGGCGGAAGTTGTTGGATTATTTGGACCGGACGGTGCATGACCGTTACGTGGAGCTAATTCAGCGTCTGAATCTGCGGCGATAGTTAAGGGTGGTGCCGAGTCCGGCACTGTATGTTAAGTTATAAGGGAGCCGAGAACCAGGACTGCAAGAGGGAACACTGAAACAGCAAGATTGTGCAAGCGAGTGTGGAATTTGCCGGTATGAGAGCCTGACGGATGAGATGGCCGGCCTGAAGACATCCGTCGGACTTTCATACCGCAATTCCGCATTCGATAGCATCTAGTCGCTTTTTTCGGTTCTTTCTCTTGGTTGAACGCGTGCAGTGCACATAATGCAGTGCCCCGAGTGACAAGCATTCCAAATGTCGGTTCCCCCAGGAAAGAACAAGGAGTTAAATGAATGAGTATTGAGACGATTACGATTGATGTGGGAAGCGACAACCCGATTGTTATCGAAACCGGAAAAATGGCGTTACTCGCCGGCGGTTCCGTGACTGTTCAACAAGGGGACACCATTGTTTTGGTGGCAGCGTGTTCTGATGAACCGCGACCGGGGCTGGATTTTTTCCCGCTGCAGGTGGATTACCGGGAAAAATTCAGTGCGGCTGGCAAGTTTCCCGGCGGTTTTTTCAAACGGGAAGGTCGCCCCAGTGAAAAAGAAATCCTTACGTCGCGTATGACGGACCGTCCCCTGCGCCCGCTGTTTCCCAAGGGATTCATTGACGATGTACAGATTATGGCGGGGCTGCTGAGCGCCGACGGTGAAAACGAGGCCGACGTACTTTGCATGCTCGGCGCCTCGGTAGCGCTGATGATTTCAGACATCCCGTTTAACGGCCCGATCGGTGCGGTCCGTGTCGGACACGTCGATGGCGAATTCATTGCCAACCCAACGCACTCACAGATGGCGAATAGCAAGCTTGATCTGGTATATGCCGGAGTTGAGGGCAAGGTGATTATGATTGAGGGGGAAGGGGATGAAATCAGCAACGAACTGTTGCGAGACGCCATGCAATATGCCGATACGATCATTGCTCGCCAGTGTGATGCACAACGGGATCTTGCTGCCCGTGCCGGAAAAGACAAATACAGCCCGACATTGAACGTGGCGTCGGACGACGTGACGGCGGCGGTCGAAGAGTACTGTCGCGGGAAGCTTGATGAGGCCTGCCTTATTCCCGGCAAACAGGACAGAAGTACTGCGCTGGCGGAGATTCGTGCGCAGATGATCGCGGAACTACGCCCTCGTTTCGAGTTGGATGAGGACGAAGCGGAGCGGCAATTCAAGATCGCCTTTGACGAAATCACCGAGGCAACGGTTCGTCGGCTTATTCTGGAAAGCGGTAAGCGCTCGGACGGCCGTGCTGCCGATGAATTGCGTCCGTTGAGCTGTGAGGTGGGATTGCTGCCTCGGACGCACGGAAGCGCGCTCTTTTCGCGGGGAGAAACTCAGGCATTGGTTACTACCACGCTTGGTGCCGAAGAAGATATGCAGAGCTACGATGTGATTACCGGCCAGGGCGAAGGCAAGAAACGCTTCATGCTGCATTACAATTTTCCCAACTTCAGTGTTGGTGAAACCGGTCGCATCGCTGGGCCCGGGCGTCGTGAAATAGGGCATGGCGCCCTTGCGGAGCGTTCCGTGGCAGGTATGATTCCGGAAGACTGTCCATACACCATTCGCTGCGTGTCGGACATCCTCGGTTCGAATGGCTCCTCGTCGATGGCAAGTGTGTGTGGCGCCAGCCTCGCGCTTATGGATGCCGGGGTCCCCTTGAAAAAGGCGGTTGCCGGTATCTCCGTCGGGTTGGTGACCGGTGACAATGACAGCAACGTTCTTCTCACCGACATTCTCGGTTCGGAGGATCATTATGGGGACATGGATTTCAAGCTGGCCAGTACACGTGATGGTATTACGGCATTTCAGCTGGACCTCAAGATTGCCGGTCTCGATATCGACAGCATGTACGAAGCCATGAAGGTGAGCGAGACGGCTCGTATGAGAATTC
Source organism: Minisyncoccota bacterium (assembly GCA_021734725.1). Classification (GTDB taxonomy): domain Bacteria; phylum Verrucomicrobiota; class Lentisphaeria; order Oligosphaerales; family MVZH01; genus JAIPIM01. The sequence continues at coordinate 9,716 of JAIPIM010000092.1, forward strand.
TGGATGCCATGGACCAGACGATTGCCGAGCCGCGTCCGGAAATCAGTGAGCATGCCCCGCGTATCAGTACGATCCATATAAATCCCGAGAAGATAGGTGCATTGATCGGCCCCGGGGGTAAGGTGATCCGCGGTATCACGGAGTCCACAGGTGCTCAGATTGATATTGACGACGACGGGACAGTCAGTGTATTCGCCAGCGACGAAGAAACCATGAAAAAGGCAGTTGAAGAAGTGGAAAAAGTTACGGCCGAGCCGGAGGTCGGTAAAATCTACCGCGGCGAGGTCAAGACAGTTCGCGATTTTGGTGCCTTCGTGGAAATTCTGCCGAACCAGGACGGTCTTCTTCACATCTCAGAAATGGCCGATTACCGTGTGGGCAAAGTGGAAGATATCTGCAACGTTGGCGACCATGTAACGGTCAAAGTCATTGATATTGATGATAGAGGTCGTGTCCGATTGAGTCGGAAAGAAGCACTGAAAGACATGGAGTGAACATGAAAAAAGATATTCATCCCAACTATGTACAGGGCAAGGTCTTGTGCGCCTGCGGCGCGGAGTATGATGTGATGACGACCCAAAAGGAAACGAAAGTGGATATTTGCGCGCAATGCCATCCATTTTTCACGGGGCGACAGAAGCTTGTGGATACGGAAGGGCGTGTGGACCGTTTCCGGCGTCGTTACGGCATGGAAGAGAAGTAAACTTGTCGCGTGGATCTAAGCCCTCATATTGAAAACGCGGCGCAGCGACGGCGCGAGGTCGAGCAGGCGCTGGCAGAATTCGATTTCAATGCGCCGGACGCAGATCATAAGACGTATGAAAACCTGAGCCGTGAATACCAGCGCCTTCAAAAACTCCTGAGTCTGTGGGACGAAAAGGAATCGGTCGAAAAGGAACGTGCGGATAACCAGGACTTACTGGATTCCGAAGAGGACTCGGAGTTTCTTGAATTGGTGCGTACGGACCTTGAAAGCCTGACAGGGCGCATTGATTCACTGAACCGTCAGATCAAAGCGCTTCTCCTGCCTCCGCATCCGAACGAACAGCGTAACACCATCGTCGAAATCCGGCCGGCGGCCGGCGGCGATGAAGCTGGCCTTTTCGCCGCTGACCTCCTCCGCATGTATTCGCGCCTGGCCGAACAGAGGGGGTGGCGACTCGAAGTGTTGGACCTTTCCGAGAACGACTTGGGCGGCATCAAGAATGTGGCCTTCTCCTTGCAGGGTGGCGATGTCTATCGGCTTATGAAGTTCGAGAGCGGGGTGCATCGTGTTCAACGCATACCGGTGACGGAATCCGGTGGACGCATCCACACCTCTACGGTCACAGTCGCGGTGCTTCCCGAAGCCGAGGAAGTCGACCTGAAGATCAGTCCGGAAGAGATTCGCGTGGATGTATTTCGGTCCTCCGGACCGGGCGGACAATCCGTGAATACAACGGATTCCGCCGTCCGTATCACTCATATCCCCACTGGCTTGGTTGTCAGTTCGCAACAGGAGAAGTCTCAACATCGCAATAAAGAGATTGCGATGCGCATTCTACGGTCGCGTTTGCTCGAGCACAAACAGGCGGAAGAAGCCGCTAAAAGTGCGGCTGCCCGTCGGGAACAGGTTGGCACAGGCGATCGCAGTGAACGCATTCGGACATACAACTTTCCGCAAAATCGTGTTACGGACCACCGGTTCAATATTTCGCGACACGATTTGACCGATATCTTGGAAGGTAAGCTGTCTGAGTTGCTTGACGAACTGGCGGCCGCGGAGGTCGAGCGACAGTTGGAGGCACAGGTCACATAAGCGTTTGGCGGTGACGTGAGCTCCTTGCCGCGCAGCACGTTCGAAACGCACTCAAAAAAGTGCGTAACCCAAGGGTGTTTTCGTGGACGTTTTTCCGACCGAAAGTCCTTCTGACGCGTGGCTTGCCCTTGTTGCCACTCCCATTGGCAATCTTGAAGATATTACGCTCCGTGCGTTACGCTTTTTGCGGGAGGCAGATATTATTGCGGCAGAGGATACGCGGAGAGCGCGCAAATTACTTACTCGCTTCGACATTCACAGTCCACTTACCGCGTATCATGCACACAATGAACATCAGAAAACCCAATGGCTGCTTGATCAGGTCGCGGGGGGGCAGCGCGTAGCGGTGGTGGCGGACGCCGGCACTCCGGCGGTTGCGGATCCCGGTTTCTTCCTGGTGCGTGCCGCGCTGGAGCGAGGGGTTGAACCCACTGTTATACCCGGTCCCTCCGCTCTGACTTACGCGGTGGTTGCCGCGGGGCTGCCTGTCGACCGTTTTGTTTTTCTCGGGTTTCCCCCAAACAAGTCTGGTAAACGCCGCCGCTTTGTGGAAGCCCTTCGGGCGTACGACGCAACTGTTTTTTTGTACGAAAGCCCGCACCGTATGACAAAGTTATTGGTTGCGCTTGTCGACGGTCTTGGGGCGGAGACCCAGGTGGCTGTTGTGCGGGAAGCCACAAAACTTCACGAAGAGCGCATCCGTGGGACTGCCGGACAGTTGGCGGAGACTTACAAAGATCATAGGTGGAGGGGGGAGTTGGTTGTGGCCGTCGACGCACGTGCAGGGACGTGATGGGGCGTGGGGTTAGTCGAACACACCGAC
>JAIPIM010000093.1 GCA_021734725.1 Minisyncoccota bacterium
GTTATCTTCATGGCATAGGCATTACCTATCTCCCTCTCCCATTCGATCCTGGCATCCATAAGCAAACGGACCTGCGAAATGACCGCTTTGTCTTCGGGCAGGTCAAAGGTGAAGTCGACGGGGCTTCCTTTTTTGACCCTCAATTGTTCGGCAAGCGGAAAATTCATCGCCTCCTCCTGTGCCTTCACAAACGAAGGACATCCCAAAGACAGCGCTACAACCGCAATACCGAAAACAACGCTCACACGCACTCTATTTTTTTCTCGGCTCATTCGTCATACCTCCATGACTATTCCGATTTAACACACACGACAACAGTTCGCGACATTATGGACTTGGCAAACATGGTGAGGGGACGGAATATCGTGCGTCACTGCCATTTCCAAAAGATTATGTTTTCGTCAATCCATGGAGGGGGGCCTTCCGGCCAGCTTTTACTCGCCGTTGCATGACCGTCAGCAAAAATGACGTTGCAGGCACCGTTGTGGATATACAACAACCTTCCATAGTATATATAGGTCGGATTGTATGCAGCGGGCATCACGTATAGCTGGGTTCCGTCCCCGTACGTCATGAATTTGCTCGGATGGCTCGTTCGGTCAAGCCGGTAATAATACTTGGCATAGGCCCGCGCCGGGAAGCCGTTACAAGGGATCCTTCCCCCTTTTGTGGGACAAAACCCAGTGGTTCTATCCATGTACCCCAGCAATATGAGCTGATCGAACCACCACGTATCAAGATCGGGATAATCCTCGAGACAGATCATCCATCCGTCGTGGTCGGCCGAGTACTCACGCGAAATCAAGTCCAGCTGTCTCAGCTGATTCATGCACGCAACCTGCCGTCCCCTTTCACGTGCCGTTTGCAGCGCAGGAAGAAGCAGCGAGGCCAACACGGCAATGATGGCAATCACGACCAGTAACTCGATCAGGGTAAACACGGATCGTTTGCCGGCGTCTTTAGTATTCACCTTTCATGGCTCCTCTTTGAAGCGGTGCTCGCGGGGGAGGATCATTTTCTCCCGCGCTTCAACAGGCACGAGGAAAGAGCCGCCAATCCCAGCAGGCCCAGGCTGGCCGGTTCGGGAATTGCGGTTTCGTAGGCACCCATGGCATAGCCGCCGTCCTGCGGACGCAAGGCCCCAAGCAGGTCGACGCTGATGCCCAGGTCCGTGGCCGCGGCCAGAAGCGGGCTGTCCAAGTGCAGTTGATAGGTGTCCTTAAAAAACAGGGGATCGAGATAGAGGTTGTTGGATTCGAATGACCGCCAGCCACCTACGCCGCCCGAGACGTTGTTCCACACGTCGCTGTAGGTAATGTTATTGACATTATCCGTCCAACCGCCGCCGACAAAGCCGTAACCCCCGTTGTTGGCAAGGATCGAATTGATGACATCAACGTTTCCGTCCATATATGATTGTACATCTGTATAAATTCCATTACCGCTGTTGCCGGTCACTGTGAGGTATTCCAGAGAGTCTACCAGGTTAGGCGCATCGTTGGGTTGGATTCTAATGCCATATCCAATATTGTCGCTGACCTCGCTGTTGCGGACGTCTGTGATCACAGTGAATGTCTTGAACATGCCACCACCGGTATTACCCGTCAGAACCGAACGTTCGAGCGTGAAAACGTAGGCGGGGTTGCTGCCGCTGACATAAATTCCGCCGCCGTCAGTGGCCGCATTACCCTCAAAGCGTGAATCGGTGCAATCGAAGCCGTTCGACGGTGCACTGGCATACAGTCCCCCGCCATTGTCGCCCGCGGTGTTGTCCGTGAAAGTACAATTGGCAACGGTACCCGTACCAATGGAAGCTTCCGGCCGGAGCACGGCCGCGCCGCCATAAGTAGTAGCCGAATTCCCGGTGAACTCGCTGTTGGTCACTGTAATACCGCGGAGGTAACTGCCAGTGTAGAGCGCTCCGCCATAGCCCGTAACCTCGTTGTCGCTGAACAGACAATCGTTGATCGTGATGTATTTGGTATAAGGGGTTCCATGCGCGTCGATCGCGTAGACGGCCCCCCCGTTTCCCGTAATGCTGGCGTTGCTTATGGTGAGGCCGTCCAGAGTCAAATCGGGGTCGGTTGCGGAGTTCGTGCTTTCGAATGCCCGCGTATTGGCACCGTTGAGATCGATAACCGTGCTGCGCGGATCGCGGGTGGACCAGTCGTAACTGCTCCCGCCGTCGAACCCGGCGTAGCCCCCATATACTTTCATCGACTGGTTATAGGTGAATGCACCGGACGTGCTCCATTGTTCGATGGAGTTGTTGTATGTGCCTGAGGCAATGTAAATGTTATCCAATTCACTGTTTGACTCGGCTGCGTTGTACGCTTCCCGAATACTTTTATAGGGATCCGTCTGGCCGCCGCTGCCGCTGGTCGAAACGTCGACATCCACGTAAAAGCTGGCCGCCGGGGCATGGACGCCGCAAAATACCAGCAGTGCGAATGCGGTCAATACGCGGACCATCGTCTTCAGAATCGGAATCCTATTGTGTCCTGGGCGAGAAACCAACGAGTTCATACGTTTTCTGTTCGTGTCCATGAGTCCACTCCTTTTTGCCTTAGAGATACGTTCCGTTGGGTGCTACTTCCTTCTTACCGCGTCATCGTTTTCCACACTTTTCTCAAACGAGACTTGTGTTTTTCGTGCCATCTCCTTTGTTCTATTTCGTAAATTGCGCCATGTCGTTTTTCGCAATTCATCCACTTTTTGCCGGGCCGGTACTTTCCCGGACAACGAGCGTCGTCGGCAACACAATACGCTTCGGTTGCTCCCATGTTTTCCGGTCCAGGCGGTCAAAGAAGATTTCAATAGCGGTCTTCCCAATTTTTTCGGGCGAAAATTGTATGGTTGTCAGGCTTGGCACCAGCGTCCTCGCAATCCACATATCGTCGGTTCCTACGATGGAGATATCGTCCGGAACCTTCCGGCCCAGTTCATACAACCGCCGAATCATCCCCGCCGCCATACGGTCGTCCATGGCAATCACGGCGGTCACATCCGGGTACTCCCGCAGCAGGCGGTCCGCACTTTTGTAGCCATCCTGAACCGTGTCCCCCGTGGAAGGCTGAAAGAGAATATTCCGGCTGCAGTCCTGCATGCCCGCGCGACGCAGACCCGCGCGAAACAAAAGGACACGGTCGCGAATCGACCCGCTGGAAGCTATGCGGTCGACGACCATGGCAATCCGCCGATGTCCTAAACCGACCAAATGCTCGATGACCTGTTCGATTCCGGCGACCAAGTCCAAGCCGATTCCGTCTACCGGTGTATCGTGTACGTCGTGGGGAAGCCCCAGGACGACGCAGGGCAGGCGCTGCTCCCAAAAGCGACGGATAAGCTCTTCAACCGGCGTCAGACGAGCCAGGTAGGCGATGACTCCGTCGCACTTGCGTTGCAGCATGTTCGCCAGGCAGGTGCGTTCACGGTTCGGATCCATTTCAAAGCTGACCGTCATCAGCTCGTGCTGGCGCTGCCAGGCTTCTTCCTGAATCGTCTGGGCCACTTCATTGTGGTGGGGATCGCCGTAACAGGGCAGGATTAAACCTATCGTGTTTGTCTTGCCCGACTGAAGCACGCGCCCGGCGTGATTGGGGCGATAGCCCAACCGCCGGGCAACTTCGAGTACTCGCTTCTGAGTCACGGGGCTGACCCGCGACTTGCCATTGAGAGCGCGGCTGACGGTGGCGTAACTTGTGCCCGTCTCTCTGGCAACATCTCTCAACGTAACCATGAGCTATTCAACCTCCAACATGGTCAGTAGACTCCTTACAATCTATCGTTACACAGCAAGTGTAAACGTTTACGCATCCGTTGTCAAGCCGCCGTTTTATTTTTCTTGATGAATACCTTAAACAAATGCGATGGACAGTGTTCCGGGACGGGTACCAGCCCCAAACCACAGCGGAGCTGAACCGAGGCGACAGCCGACGCGTTCAGGTTCGCTGGATTTGGGACTAGCGTCTCGATCCCGCGCGCGACCTTCTGCCTCTGGACCGCTGGCTTTGTTTGCCGCCGTAGCCTTTCTTCGGGAGTGTCGAGTGAAGTGCTTCTTCGCAGTGATAGGGATTGTCCAAGTCCGGCGGTACGGGCTTGCCGAGCAGGTGCTCGATGTCGCGCAGGTAGGCTCGGTCTTCGGCCGTACATAAGGATATGGCATTGCCTTCGGCGCCCGCACGGGCAGTTCGCCCGATCCGGTGTACGTATGTCTCGGCTTCAGTTGGAAGATCGTAGTTGATCACGTGGGAAATATCGTCTACGTCCAGCCCCCGCGCGGCGACGTCCGTAGCCACGAGGACTTGATACTTGCCGCGCTTAAATCCTTCGAGGGCTCTGTTACGTGCGGCCTGACTCTTGTTTCCATGGATGGCGGCACCGTGAATACCGGCATCGTTCAGCTTCCCCAGCAGCCGGTTGGCCACGTGTTTCATCTGGGTGAAGACAAGGGCCTTGCTGGTTTCAGGTTCGCGCAGCAACTCCACCAGCAAGGAGTTTTTGTCGTGCTTGCCCACGAAAACTACATTCTGCTTGATGCACTCAACGGTCGGCTCTTCATGGGAAAGAGCGACTCGTACAGGGTTGTGCAGCATTGTCTCCGCCAATTTCGCTACGGCAGGAGGCATGGTGGCCGAAAAAAACAGGTTTTGGCGTTTATCGGGGATTTCCGCAAGCAGCCGCTTGATGTCTGGGATAAATCCCATGTCCAGCATACGGTCTACTTCATCCAAGACGAAAATGCCGACGTCCGACAGCCGAATGTGGCCCTGTGTCATTAAATCCAGCAGGCGCCCCGGTGTGGCAACCACAATGTCAACGCCACGGTTCAGTGCCTGGACTTGACTGCCCTGCTTGACCCCGCCGTAGATCACGGTTTGGCTCAGGCGCAGAAAGCGCCCGTAAGTTTTGATGCTCTCCTCAACTTGAGCGGCCAATTCACGCGTCGGCGTAAGAATCAGCGCACGCGGCGCGCCTCTGGCGGGTCGACGTTTGTTCGGTGCCAACAGCTGGAGTAACGGCAGGGCGAAGGCCGCGGTCTTTCCCGTGCCGGTCTGAGCGCTGCCCATCAGGTCCCGCCCCTGCAAGAGATGTGGAATACACTGCTCTTGAATGGGAGTAGGCGTAGTATAGCCCGCGGCAGTGACTGCGCGCTGCAACTCAGGGATTAAGGCACCAAAAGCACCTTTGGCTTTCGGGGCCGCGGAAGTGGGAGACGAACGGTCGGTGCGGGGACGAACCCCTCGATTGGGAGTCTGCTTCATAATTTCCTCGGTCCGGTGGTTGCTAACAATCCTCTGCCCGCCGGACACGTGGAAAAGAAAAGAGCCGCGTATTTTACGGCTACACAGGGAACCCTTCAACTGATCCGGATTCGCTGCGGCGCAAACCGAAAAACTCTTTCAATTCACGCGATTACCAAACTACTAATCTACACGCCTTCCCGACAATTGCAAATGACAGCAATTCACAGCGATCCCATAACTTTTCATAATTGGCGAATTTCGGCGAAATCCGTACCTGGGTGACTGCACATTTCGCGACCCCCAGTTTGCATTTTTAAACATTTTGTGATTGAACATCCAGCATCGAAACAACGAGATTAAGGTAAAGATGAAGGTGAAAATGCTTCAAAACCGTAATCTTTACCCTAACCTTTCACCCCAGAACATTTTACAGATTTCCGTGAAGATCCCCAAAAAAAGCAGGACAGGGTCTCCAGAGCTGTCACCGGCGCGCCAGTAAAGCGGGTCTTCGGGCCCGCCGATGCGCTGGATGCCCCCCCGGATCCGCCTGACGCAGGCTTTATCCAGGACCGACCGACAACAGTGGGTTGCCGAGTGGAACCGCCTCCCACATTTTCGTCGCAAAAAAGCGGTCACACTGCCCCCAAGACGGCTTTCAGGCTTTTGCGGGGGGGGCAAAACCTCCGTTTGCAAGCAGGAGACCGCCCTCAGACAGATACCCGTTGTCGGCCAGGACATGGCTGGAGGTTCGAACCGATTCATCGACGGTCCTGGCGCTGGGCGTGGGAATCATGGATTCCGGATATTCGGCACCGGTTCGTCAACCCGTGTCAGCCAACGCTCGAAGAATCGACCCGCGATCGGCGCGGCTGTTCGTCCTCCGGACACGCCGCGCTCGACGACGACGGCAGCGGCATATTTTGGATTCTCCACCGGACCGAATGCAATAAACCATGCGTTGTTGTAGCTCTCGTCTCCGCGCTTGACTTCCGCCGTGCCTGTCTTGCCGGCCAGCGAAATTGCGGGGGTCCGAGCCGCACGCGCGGTGGCCTCTGTTCCGTTCACGACACGACGCATGCCTTCACGGACGATGGCCAGGCGTTCTTCGGAAACAGGTAACTGGCTCACGGCGCGGGGTGCCGTCACCTGTCGCGTCTGGCCCTCCCTATCGCGAATCTCCTGCACCAGGTACGGTCGGAATACAGTCCCTCCGTTGGCCAATGCCGCGGCATACAGTGCCGCCTGCAATGGGCTTACATTTACGGCGCCTTGCCCGATGGACAGAAAGGCCGTGTCGATAGCCAGCCATGCGCGCCCCCATTGGCGCACTGCCCACGGGCGCGACGGAACCAGGCCGGCCGCGGCGCCAGGCAAATCAATGTCCGGCGCTTTCCCGAACCCGGCGCCGAGCATCATCGGCCGAATATTGTCCATCCCCGTGCGCAACCCCACATCGATGAAGAATGTGTTGCAGGACTGTTCGATGGCGGGCAGCAATCGCATGGGGCCGTGTCCGCTTCGAAGCCAGCAGCGGATGCGTGTGTCCCCGAGCCGAAAGAAACCCGGACAGGGAACCATTGTCTCTTGTGGATCCACGATACCGGCTTTCAGTGCGGCCAGTCCGATGAGAGGTTTGACGATTGAGCCCGGCAAATACGTGCCGTCCACCGCTCGATTAATCAGGGGGCGATGCTCGTCGTCCCGCGCAAGTTCGCTGTACCGGCTCGCGGAAAGCTCCGCCAGGTTGTAGGTCGGCGAGGATGCCATGGCAATAACCTCTCCCGTATCGACATTGACCACCACTAAGGCCCCCTGTAGTCCCCGCAGTTCTTCCTCCGCGATCCGCTGGGCTCGAAGGTCCAACGTCAACACTAAATCCCAGCCGTCCCGCGGCGGAACGCGATCGCCTATTTGTTCGTGCACGTACCCTAGCGTGTCCACCCGCACCAGGCGCATGCCGGGATTTCCGCTCAATGCTTTGTCATACGATTTCTCCAGTCCCGCGCGCCCCCGCAATTCCGGCATTACGTAACTGTATTTTGCCGATTCCTCAGCGTCTGGCGGGGGTGTACGTCCGGCGAATCCCAGCACATGCGTTGCCACGTCCGGGTACGGATAGGCACGTACGAACGTTGGGGTAATCTCCGTACCGGGAACAGGCGGAAGCTGCTCCGACAGCAGGGCCAGTTCACGCTTGTCGAGTCGCGTAAACACGATGAGTGGCAGTGCCGGGTATACTTCCAGCCGTCGATGAACGAAAGCCCTGGAAAACGGTGGTACCCGCCCGATTCGCCGCGCAAGTTCCCCGGCCTGAAGCAGCAGATAATCTTCCGTTGCCTCACGCGGGCCGGGCTGGCGCATTTCGGAGAGGTGAAAGACCAGATCGAAAGAGGGGTCGTTGTCTGCCAGGACATGACCGTTCCGACTGAACATGCGCCCACGTACAGGCGACAGTCGAATGCGCCGGATGCTCTGTCGGGTGACTTCGCCGGCGTGTGTGTGAGCACATGCCACCTGCACGTACCAAAGCCTGAAGAGGAGAACGGTGCAGCACAGGCCGAAAAAGCCACCGAGCAACCAAAGCCGACGCAGGACCACTCTGCCTTGATGTTTTTCGTCACCCATGCCGCATTCTCCGTGCCTGCTGTGCCTGAACGTAGAGTGGCAATCCGAGGCGTGACGCGGCGTAGTCCGCGGCACGGCAAATCAATGGCAGACCGATAATTCCGAATAGTATGAATTGCATGAGCAACCAGGCATCATGCCGGAGAAGGCCGACGCTGATGCGTTCCTGCACCAGACTTTCAACGGTCAAGAGTAGGGTTCCCCACATCAGGCCGACCGCCAGGCCGGGAAGAGCTTGCAGCGTGGCTCTGCCACACTCGCCGCGACGACGCCAGAAATAGGCGAGTACCCCTATGGGGGCAAGCAGCAAGAGGCTGATGAATGAGGAGCGCCCGAGCGTACTGTCCAGGATTACCGCGGCGACGGCCAGAGGGATCACGCCTTTTTCCCAATCGCATGCGACGAAAAGGTAAAAAGCTGTCAGGCCGAGCATAGGTACGGCCAAGCCGGCGTTGCCCGCGAAGATTTCTATGAACAATGCGAGCGATGCTGTTGTGATAATCCAGATACCAGTCATTCTTTGACAGTCACCACGCTGACGTACCGAAAATCCCTGAATAACGCGGACGGTCGGAGTTTCACCTGGGCATACGAAGCTTCTACAATCAACGCCGTTTGCCCGGGTTCCCACTGGGTTACGCTACCGACGCGCAGTCCCGGCGGGACAATGTTGCTCAGCCCCGATGTCAGCACTTGATCGCCTGCGCGATAGTCTTCGTCCCGCGGCAAATAATCGATGACGCAGACCGGTGTGTCATGCCATCCCTGTGTCACCCGCCCCTTGAGCACTCCGACAGCACCTGCGTCGCGCAATCGTACGCTGAGTTTGCAGGATGGATCCGCCAGAGTAACCACCAGGGCCGAGTGGCCGGTTGCCGAGACCACGCGGCCGATGACTTCGGCGCCTTGAGTAACCACCACTCCCGGCCGAACTCCATGCACGGTTCCTTTCCCGATTCGAAAACGGCGGTTCCAAGTGACCGGATCCCGCGCTGTCACGGGCGCGGTGATTCGTCTCCACTCCGGCGGAGCAGGCAAGTCCAGCAGATCTCGTAATTCACGATTTTCCACCATTGCGGACCGGTACCGGGCAATGTCCATTTGCAGTTCTCGAATCCGTTCTTCACGGGAGTCCGCTACCGCACCGTCACCATACTCACCAGCCTGGGGTCCCAGCTTATCCAGAAAGCCATGAATAGAGTTTCGGGCGAGAGCCGCTCCGTCAAGCAACGGCTGTACCAGGCCGACCACTGTATTCGAAATTTCGGGTACGGTACGCGCGCCCAAGGCAAGCAGCAGGGCACTGAGAATAAGTGTTGTCCGAATTGTGGTCTTTGGTGTCATCAATACGTGCACATGCCGGTCGTGTTTCCGAAGGCGGCGCGCATGCGCCCTCGGAGGAACTGAAGGCCGTTCAGTGTATAGTCTTGCGCGGGTACAGTGTACGTGAGGCCTTCGCGATTTTGCCACAGCTTCGTGAACACTTCTCCCACATGTCGTCCCAGATCTCCCGCATCTTCAATTCTAAGGGCGGATTCCAAATTATAGCCACGCAGATTGCGCGTTGTAAAGTTCGCCGACCCGAGCACAATAGAATCTCGTCCGGACGCCCAGTTGACTATGCGCAAGAGCTTGAAATGAGCCTGCTCTCCGTGTGTGTCGAACCAACGCAACTCCACATCGATATCACTCGTCTTGGAGGCCCATCGATGCAGCTGTGTTCCAATAACCCGGTTGGGGATTCCATGCTTCTCATGGCCAAATGCATCACGGTTGGGATCCAGCAGGAGGCGGATGCGTGCGCCCCGTTTCGCGGCCCCTTTGAGGTGTTGAACAACCGCGGGATCGGAAAGGTAGAACATCATCATCTGGATCGTGTCTCCCTCCCCAGAGTCTTTGAGCATTCGATTCAGTGCATCTCCGATCCTGTCCTCCGTCATATAGCTGACGCGGACGCTGTCCCCCTCGATGGGTCGGGGCGCGCTCGCGGGAATTTCCGCCAGTCGTTTTTCCAGTACCCTGACGAGTTCTGGAGCCGTGAGGCTTCCAAAGCAACACTTCGGATCTCCCAATATACTGCTGTGAGCAACACGGTATTCACCAATGAGTATATCCATGACCGGTCCGGCCTTGAGAACAGCACCCACATTCCCATGAGCGCTGCTGGCGGTGTGTGGATTGGCCGAGGTGATCAAGGCCCGCCATTGACCGTCCCTGTCGCGAATGACCGCTGTCTTTCGGTGGTTCGCTTTGAAATTGAGCAAGCGCAGGAACTGGCCCAGAGAAACACGTGGACCCCCTTGATGAAAAGGATTCGGGAATACCCGGGTTTGGAGGGGCGGGAGACGTTTACCCAGTGGCCGTAACGCGCGGTAAAAAGGTGAATACAAGTGATTGCTGTCGGGAAGTTGCGCCAGGTCCGTCAGTACCACGGATCCCCCGGCGTCCGTCAAGGGTTGCAACGCCGCCGGGCAGCGTTCTGCATAAGAACTGTTGATCGGATCGGTGATGAAGAGGATGAACGTGTTCGGGGAATGACGTTTTTTGCGAACCAGCGCATCCACCAGTTCACCGGTGGTATCGCGCATGTCGCCCCTGCTTCCCAGTTCCCCCATGTACTTGTTTACCAGAAACATATCGAGTACAATGGTGTCCCCCGCGCGGTCGATCAGTGCAAGCAGCGTATCCATGATTTCGTGATCGGTCACGCGCGCTCCGTTGCTGTCCATTCCGGTTACATCGAACAGGAGTCGACAGTCTTCCGGAGCGACCGCGAACTCGGCTGACTGAACATTGAACCCATTAAGGGGAGTTGCCATAAAATTGATTCCCAATCCAGTGGAAAAAACGACGATGATCAGCAATAGTAAGGCAATCCCGATTTTATACCTCAAGTGACGGGATCGGGGTGCCGATTCGCTGGGGTCCGCGTTTGCGTGTACATGCCTGAACGTCTCAATCACCGGGGATGCCTCAGTCTCGTTGTTCACTGACCTTGCGAATGGGACCGCGAATGCACTCCCTTTGCCTGACTCAACGGGCGCGGCCGACGGGCGCGGACAAGCGCCAACTCGGTCGTACAAAAAGGGATACGGCCCAGGGGTACCCTTCGACAGTCGCTTCTGTATAGTATAGTGTAAGATTGCCCACGTAAAAGGCCCGCGGACACACGTGCTGGAAACACTTCACATCCGAAACTTGGCCACTGTATCCGTCTTGGATATCGAGTTGGCATCCGGCTTGAATGTGCTTACCGGGGAAACGGGTGCCGGTAAATCGATCATTCTGGGGGCGGTCCAGGTCTTGCTGGGGGAACGCGCCGAAAAGACCATTATCCGGAAAGGCGAGTCGGCTTGCGAAATTACCGCTTCACTGTATTTGGGAGAGGCACCTGAACCGTTGGTTCGACAAGTGGCCGATACGCTCGAGAACAGCGGCCTGCCCGCATGTGAAGAAGATCAATTGCTTCTTCGCCGTGTTGTGACACGCAACGGCAGCCGGGCCTATGTAAATGCCACGCCGGTGACCTTGGACATCATGCGTCAACTGGGGAATCTGCTGGTGGATATTCACGGCCCCAACGACCACCAGTCCCTTCTCCACCCGCGCTGTCAGCGTGACCTGCTTGACGCGTTTGGTTCATTAGCCGAGGCGCGCCACGCGTGTTCGGCATGCTATGAAGAATTAACCGGGACGCGTGAAAGCCTGGATAACCTGCGCAACGAGCATTTGTCCCCGGCTGAATGTGAGATGCTGAGATATCAGCTGAACGAAATTGAAAGCGAAGACCTCCGGCCGGACGAGGAAGAGGCGCTGAATGAGCGTCACCGTACTGCATCCCATGCTCGCAGTCTGCTGGAAATTGCCGGACGCTGCCGAGAAGGACTTTCGGAAGGCGAAGGAAGCATATGCGATCAGCTCAGTGACTACGTTCGAATGATGCAGGAAGTCGAGCAGATGGCGCCCGCGCCGGGCCGTTCGTTCGTGCAACAGACGGAGTCGGTCGTGGAAACCCTGCAGGAACTCAGCAACGACTTGACCGATCTCGCTGAATCTCTTGAACTGGACCAAGAAGAACTGACGCGCCTCGAAGACCGTATCGAGACCATTCATAAACTTAAGCGTAAATACGCGCGGTCGATTGACGACATCTTAAGCGAAGCCGACCGCATCCGAGACCGACTGACAACCCTGGACTCGCGGGAACAACGAATCGCTGAGCTTGAAACACAACAGCGGCAGGCGGAAACAAACCTGTACGAACACTGCTCAACGCTCACAGCCTCAAGACGGGAGGCGGCGGGGCGACTCGGACGGGCAATTGCCGGTAAACTGAAGCACTTGGGATTCGAGCAGGGCGCCTTCGATATTTCCGTCACTGAAGCGGCCCCTGGCCCCGCGGGTGCCGACAGCATCGAATTCTCGTTTGCCCCG
>JAIPIM010000094.1 GCA_021734725.1 Minisyncoccota bacterium
GAGCAAAATAGGCAGTTCAAAGACTGGTACAGCCGTTCTGTCGGAAACCGGAATACACGGTGCCGATCATAGCATGATACACCCACCTCGTCATCAACAAAACGTGGGAGGCACGGCGAAAAATGTGGGCGGCGGTTCCACCCGGCGACGTGATCCGGACTGAAATGTGGGAGGCGGTTCCACCCGGCGACCCGCGGAACACTTAAATTTCTAAACCCAACAAAGGAGGCCCCGTCATGGCCGTAAAAATGGAAGTTCTCAAATACTTTGACGAAAGCGGTGACACGCTTGTGCACCGGGAACCGCCGCAGGGATCCGTCGACATTAAGATCGGTGCCCAACTGATTGTTCAGGAAAACCAGGAAGCCGTGTTTTTCCGCGACGGGAAAGCCTATGACACCTTCGGCCCGGGGCGGCATACGCTCACAACCCAGAATGTTCCGATACTCACGCGTATCCTGACAATCCCGTGGGAAGAAGTACCGTTCCAGGCTCAAGTCTATTTCATCGCGAAAAAGACGTTCATCGACCTTAAATGGGGAACGAAAGAACCCATTGTCTTCCGTGACAGCGAGCTGGCAATGGTCCGCCTGCGGAGCTTCGGTAAATTCTCTTTGCGCATCGCCGAATCTTCACTTTTCCTCAATCAGCTGGTCGGGACTCAGGGCGCTTACACCACAAACGCCATTGAAGACTTCCTGCGTGACCTCATCGTAGCACGCCTTAACGATGTCCTCGGCGAAAACCTCGAGACAATCCTTGATCTGCCCCGATACTACGATGAACTGGCCGCGGGACTGAAAGCGAGGGCTGCCGAAGATTTCCAGAAATACGGCATTGAGTTGGTCGACTTCTTTATCGGTGCCATCACGCCGCCAAAGGAAGTCCAGAAGATGATGGACGAACGTTCCGGAATGGGCGCAATCGGCAATCTCGATCGCTACATGAAACTGCAGACCGCTCGCGCGGTACGCGATGTCGCGCAGAGCGGCGGCGGTGGCGCGGGCGGCACGGCGAGCGCCGGCATGGGACTGGGTGCCGGTATCGGGTTCGGGGCCGGTATGGCCGGCTCAATTCAGCAGGCCATGCAACCTCAGCAACAGCAGCAGCAACCACCCCAGGGCGGAGCACAGGCCGGCGGACCCGCCCCCCAACCCCCGGGCCCGACACCATCCACCCAAGGCGGTGCAACTCAGACCTGCCCGAAATGCCAGGCACAAATACCGCAGGACGCCAAGTTCTGCATGTCCTGCGGTTCGGCCGTGGCTACCACACGGTTCTGCCATAACTGCGGCGCACAGGTGGCACCCGGCGCCAAGTTCTGTGGAAATTGCGGCGAGGCCCAGGGAGAACCCGCTAAACCCACATGCCCGAACTGCAAGGCTGAATTGGCACCCGGTGCCAAATTCTGCCCGGAGTGCGGCACCAAAATTGAATAAACAATCCCGGCGGGTTGAGTGCCGGGTCAAGATGTTCGTTCCACAAAGGGGAATGACATGCATAGCGAAGAGACGAAGTCCTGGAATCTGTAAGGCTCACACACTCGCATACTGCGCTGTTTGTGGGCGTGTGGGTGCGATGTACCCCCCACACTCCCACACCCCCACACCCCCACACTGCGATGACGGCGCTCCAATGTGGGAGGGGCCTCAGCGCCGCGACCGTCGATCAACGTCATATGGGTCGCGTGTATATACAGCTTTTCAATAGTCGTCCTCCCCCTCCGAAAAATCGGTCACGTACACGATTTCACATGCACCGGCCCCTGTATCCCCGCGCGACAGCGAACTCTTCCACCGCCAACCGTTGCTGGACTCAATCTCTACAAGGCTCCCCTTGAAGCGGACGACCTGCCCAACCCGTACTCGCTTGATCCGGCGAGCAATCACACCGTTCGCCGGGATTAAATGCATGTTACAGCTGGACGATTCGATGTCTCGACGCGGGATAGGAAATTGTTTCACATGCCAGCGATAAAACCGATTGCTTTGACTGATATCAATGGACTTGAGTACGCTTTCGTCACTCATTCGTCCCCAGCCAAGCGCCAGATCCACCGGTGCCAGACGCGCTTCCCGACCGAACCAGTAGCGCTCCCGGCTTAACACACGAGCCTCCACCTGGAACGATGCCAGGGGGGTCAGCCGGTAATCGCCAAAGACAATGGGTGAGACTTCCTCCTCGATCATAACCTGCTCAGGAGCCTCCGGAGCGACCACGCCCGGGCCATGCACCACGGGACGATTCCGCCACCATTCGTAGCCGAACCAGACGACCACGAAAACAAGGAAGATTATTTTGAACAGATTCCGCATCGCTTTTCATCCTTTTTCCCGTCTACACACAGATAAATCATAGGGTAATACTCAAATATTCAATAATCAACTCTTTCGTAGACCGCTTGACGAGAGTGGATAACGATTCGCCTTCGTCCCCGTCGCCTGCGACGCGCCGGCAAGAAAGTAGGGCGGGTCTCCAGACCTGCCAATGCACGGATCCGCGCCACACAGGCGCACGGACGGTCTCATGTTCGTCCCTCTCAGGCCCTTAGCATTGTCCTGCGCCTTATAAATTCCCGGGAGTTCGTCCCTTCGTTATACATGCAGCTCCCCCTCGGGGAGCACAAACTACCAGGAACAAAACACGTGTCCGGCAACCCGGAGTGGCGGGACCCCACGCAAAAAGGTCTCGCACCCATGGTGGTAGCGCCGGTGCGTACGCATACCGAACACATCCCCAACCAACTGGCGAACCGCGTTAATCCGTGTACGGTTTGGTTTGATAGATGAAGGTTGAAACCCAAGATAGAGAATTGCGAAATGCGAGATTTCGCAATTCTTGGTTCTTGGTTCTTGAACGAAGAACCACAAACGACTCGCGCGAAAGCTGTTTCGCAAGAGTCTACACGGATTCAGGAAGGAGATCATTGAGGTATGACTGGCTTGACGTCGTCACACACAGAAAAGCTCACGTCCCTTCTGACCGCCCTCGTCAATCAAGAGGCGGCAGAGACCATTTTACCACCCCTGGAAAGTGCGCCCGGATTCTGGTTCGGAGGCGGTAACATGGCTGTGGACACCAACAACGTCATCTGGCTTGTCGGCCGGTATCGTAACTCCGGGGACTCGCGTACGGGCCTGGAGAAAGGCGCACGCGGACTCGAATGCGCGCTGTTCAAATCGACGGACAACGGAGCATCCTTCACAAACGTAAAAAGCTGGTCAAAGCAGGATCTGTCCCAGGCGAACGCCACCGTACTCTCCATCGAAGGAACCGCCCTTTATCGCACCCCGGCAGGCATGTGGGAGTTATACGTCTCGTTCGAAAAAGAGGCGGCGTATCCCGACCCGGTAAGCGACTACCGGAAACCCGGTACAGGAGTATGGGAAATCGTCCGTCTGACGGGGCCCTCCCCGGACAAACTGTCGCCGGAATCGATGAAACCCGTACTTGCTGTCCGTGACAAACCGGAATACCTGCATGTCAAGGATCCGGTTGTCTTCGATGCCCCCGGCGGAGGAACGGCATTGCTGTTCGCCACCCATCCTTTCTGCTGGTCCTCCGGCGGTACCGGCCTGGCGCTGCGCAAGGAACATGCCGAAGACTTCGCTGTCCAAACGTGGGAAGTCGTACCGCGCGGCCCGGCCTGGGATGTGGCGAGCACGCGTCTCACGGATCGCCTTGCTGTTCCATCTGTCGGCATATTCAAAGATAGTGTCGCGTACTCAGTATATTTCTATGACGGCGCTGAATGCCTGCGAGCACATGAGCAGAATCGACGGGCCAAGCAACGCCCGCGTGGATATTCCTGTGAGGAACTTGGGGGCGCACTGCTTGGGGAGGACGCACGTTTCCCAACATGCACGCGTCTTTCACTGCTGGCGCCACTCTTCGTGTCTCCCCACGGCACGGGATGCAGCAGGTACGTCAAAACGCTCGTGACAGCGGACGGGATCCTCGCCAGTTGGCAACAGGCGCAACCCGACGGTTCGCAACCATTAGTCGGACATTTCCTCGACAACCAGACGATTGAAGATCTACTGACGTGAAGAGGTCCATAGCATACACGTAACGCCCGCCTGCAGTAAAAAGGTTATACACCGTGTCCGAAGAAGCCACTCACATTCCTGACATCAGCGAGGCAGCAGCCGACTGGCTGGCGCAGACCCCGTCTGATCAAGAGGTGTACGATATGCTTCGCGAGACAGTGTTTGCCGAGGATATCTTCAGCGGTCAGAAAATGACGGTTGCAAGCGCCGGGCGAAAAATTGTCCGCCGTCGACTTAAAACCGCCCTGCGCCGCAGTCCGGAGGTGCGCGCGCTCTTCCTCGCGGCGGATGAAACCCCCTGGGCTGCCTGGGCACGGTGCATCGCCATGTTCGATGAGGATTGGCTGAAAACGCACTGGCGGCAACTGATACGCGCTGTCGGCAACGGAAACCTGATTGTTGCCTTGGCGCTGGATGACCGTCCGTCCCTGCGACAACGCGGCAAACGCCTCCTGCTGCGAACGGAGTTCTGGGATCCGAGCCGGCAGCCATGGCAAAACTCTCCGGCCACCCCGCCGCCAGATTGGCAGACACTGACAGCGTTGCTCCACTGTCACAAGCCATCGCGCGATACAACGGATAGGCACGACGACACGAAAGACAAACTCCAGCGGCAAGCCGGTGCACTTCAGAAGGAAGTCGAAAAACTGCACAGAGCTCTGAATAAACAGAAAGAAAAAAACGATACTCTACAAGACCGACACACCAAAGCGCTTACGGCACACGCCGACGAAAAGCAGCAACTGCGACAGCAACTCCGCCGCTTTCAGCAACAAAACGAACACCTGCGCTCCGACGTGCAGGAACAAGTCGAAGCTCGCATGAACGAGTTCCGGAGAGCGGTGCTTGGAGTAACTCCCGCCGTGCAACGGATGCAGGAAGCTCTGCGGTCGCGTGAAACAGACTCCTTGATGGAACGCGCTCGGATTACACTCGACGCACACCGCAAACTCAATGAAAAATACGGAACCGTGACTGATCTGGAGGATGAAATACGGTCGCTCCAAGCCACTCTTGACGACATTACGGAATGCCTCGCGCAAAGCGTGAAGGTGCTGCCGGAAATTTACGACGTCCGGGCTGACATCCTCGAACGGCTGGGAGAACTCCAAGGACTGGTCCCTCAGTCACGCGATCTGCCCAAAAGAGAACTGGCACGCCGCATCCATCGCATGATTGACGAGGCAAGCCTCGAAAATCAGGGGACGGACACACTTCAGGCTCTGGGCAAAGATATGGACGAGGGTCCCCTTTCCTCCCTGCTGACGGACAAGGAGAAAACTGATATCGGTGATGCACTACAGGAGAAAGAAGCGAAGCTCCGTGCCCTGAAAAAAGCCGCGCTACTTGCGACATCGGCCCCGGAAAAACCGCACCACGCACCCAACATACCGATGGCAATCTGGGACGTCAACCAGGCGCTCGAGCAGCTCCCCTCCGGCTCTAAGCCCTGGCTTTTCGTGGATGGATACAACGTCGTTAAACGCATCCCGGAACTCAACAAACTCAGCCAACAGGTATCACTGGCACAAGCCCGCCAGGCCCTCTGCGAGCTTTGCCAGGCACAGACACGGCATTTCGAACGCATGGAAATCGTATTCGACGGTAAGGGAGCATTGAGCAATCGCGAGGCTCTCGGCGATCTCACCATTGTGTTCTCGGCCGAACTCGCGGAATCGCAGAACGCCGACAATTACATTGTGCAACGCACGAAAGGTATTCAGAGTGAAGCGGACATCGTGTGGCTGGTAACCGCGGACCGTGGGCTGCAACAACGCGCATCACTCTACGCCGACGGCTTTATGTCACCGGCGGATTTTTATCTCTTCCTCAAGCAAGGCCCAAATCATGATCATCTACGGCATTAATCCATTGCTGGAATCTTTGCACTCCTCACTGAAACCGCGACGCGTCATGATCCAAAAAGGAAAGTCCAATCCGCGCATTCAGGGCATTCAGAAACTGGCCGCACAAAACACCATTCCGATCGATATGGTGGCAAACTTGGAGAAGCTGTGCGGCTCATCCCAACACCAGGGCGTGGCCGGCGACGTTTCCGGCCTGGGTGAAACACACTTGACCGATACCACGCAACTGGCGGATCAAGTAGTCATGCTCGACAGCATCCAGGATCCACACAATTTCGGGGCGTCCATGCGCGTCTGCGATGCCTTCGGATTCACCGATGTCATCTATCACAAGGGCAATTCCAGCGGCGTAACACCCGCCGCCGTAAAAGTATCCACTGGCGCCATCTTTCATCTGCGACTGTTTGAATCCAACCTGAACAAAGCCGTGAAATGGCTGACCTCGCGGGACTATCGCCTGTGTGTGCTGGAGGCTGAGGGGAATGTGACTATCTACGACGCGGACTATACAGGACGTATCTGCATAGTTATGGGATCGGAAGGATTTGGCGTACGCCACAATATCCTGCGTCAGGCCAACCAGGTGATGAGTATACCCATGCGCGGTCACGTTTCGTCTCTGAACGTCTCGTGCGCGCTCACCGCCGTGCTCTCGGAGATCGCGCGTCAAACATCCAATACCACCGTGGCTTCCCAGCCGCGCGACGTCTGACATACTTCGAACCCGTGAAAGGTGACCGCTTTGACGTCTGCAACCAGGTCGTGGCGAGTCACGTCGATTCGCTCCCCTCGCAACACAGCCCGGCACTGCACACCTTCGTCCGTGTCCTGGACACTCGCTTCGCGAACACGCAACAGCAAATGCTCCGCGTCCTTCAAATACACGAGTTCCTCCAGAAAGTTGTGCACAACCATTTCAAGAGTGTCTGCCTCCACCGTGATCTCCCGGATAAGAGCAGACTGAACCGAGTCCAGCTCCGTCACCGTAGCATTAAGCAATGCGTCGACGGCAGCTTCGATCAATGCCTCCCTGGTGGTGCCCCACGCGCGAAAGGCAACGTCCGCCGTTGCTATGTTGTCGAGAAATTCGTACGGCATAAGACGGCTCTCCTAACGGAAATCTGGAAAATGCTGAATTTCGAATTGCGGAAAACGACATTTCGCACAGGGGCTTTTCAGACTACCCATTGCCAAACAACCTCACTTATCCCTTCACATTGCCGATGGGCACGAACCGCACGATGGGCCGGCTGATTCCACTTTTCCTCGCCGCTTCAACCACGTCGTCGATATTCTTGTACGCTCCCCCGGCTTCTTCGGCAAGCGCCGACATCGAAGCCGCATGCACATAAATCCCGTGCTCCGCCATGGACCGCCGTAACTCGGTACCGCGAAATTGCTGCTTCGCCTTGCGCCGGCTCATGACACGTCCACTGCCGTGCGCGGTGGTGTAAAACGTATGCGCGCCCGTCTCCACACCGGCCAGAAGATACGAACCAGTCTCCATACTCCCCCCTATAATAACGGGTTGCCCACTCTCGCGATACATCCCCGGAAGCTCGCTTGCACCAGGAGGAAACGCCCGGGTCGCTCCCTTCCGATGTATCAGGATCCGGCGCTCATGACCGTCGATCTTCTGAGTCTCAAGCTTCGCGGTATTGTGCGTGACATCGTACACTAGATCCATGCCCAGATCCCGCGCACTCTTCCCGAATACCTCCGCAAAAACCTCGCGCAACCGATGCATGATGACCTGGCGATTGGCAAAGGCCATATTGACGGCACACGCCATGGCTGCAAAGTAGTCCTGTCCGTGCTTCGACGCGAAAGGCGCACACGCCAGTTGCTTGTCGCAGACATCCAAACCGTATTCCTTGCCCATGACCTTGAGGAAGGTTCCGAGATAGTCCGAAGCCACTTGATGGCCGAATCCGCGGCTGCCGCAGTGCACCATCAAAACGACTTGCCCAGGGGTCCCTACTCCCCATTCAGACGCAACCGCCGGATCCACGATGTTCTCCCGCCTCACCACCTGCAGCTCCAGATAGTGATTACCCGACCCAAGTGTTCCAACCTGATTACGCCCGCGCTCAATGGCTTTGCGACTGACTTTAGAGGCGTCTGCTTCTTTCATGCATCCCCCATCTTCCGTGCGTTTCAAATCTTCCGGCCAGCCATAGCCATGCTCCACGCACCATCGGGCCCCCTTTTCCAACAGTTCGCAAAACTGTTTGTCCGGCAACTGCAAAATACCCGTACGCCCAACCCCGGCTGGTATGCGCTCAAAAAGACGATCGACCAGCCGGTGCAATCTCGGCTTGACGTCATCAATCGTCAGGTCCGTCCGAACGAGACGCATCCCGCAGTTGATGTCGAACCCGATACCCCCGGGGGAAATCACCCCCTGGTCAGGGTCCATGGCCGCCACCCCACCGATGGGAAACCCATACCCCCAATGACCATCCGGCATGCAACAGGCATACTTCACGATCCCGGGCAGCGTCGCCACATTGGTGATCTGCTCGAACACCCCCTCTTCCATGCCGTCCAGAAGCGCCCGCGTCGCGCAAATCCGGGCGGGCACACGCATCCCGGACTTGTAGTCCGCGGGAATCTCCCAAACACCGTCACGCACTTGACTGATATCCGGCGATAATGCCATCTTTATTCTCCCATTTTTACTATAACCCGCCCGACAACAGATCGAAACCGGAAACATGGAACTCAGGAAGTTCGCCCGGGTATTTCAGGGATTCCACCAATGCCCGCGAGGAACAGGCCGACGTAGAGTTTTGAAACACGGCGATGCTGATAGACTTTTGCGAAAAACGCATACGAGCACCAACCGTCCCCATCGCCAGCCGAGTGGGTGCGGGGGACAGCATGGTGGCAGGCATACTCGCGGGGCTTTCCCGCAATGACACGGTCGAAGAAGCCGTCCGCTACGGGGCGGCGGGCAGTGCGGCAGTGATGACATCCGGCACCCAACTCTGCTGTCGACATGACGTCGATGAATTATACAACAACGGGTTCGATAACCGATGAAAAGTCCACACAAGGTGAAAGACCATGCCGGAACTACCAGACGTAGCAGGATTTCAGGCATACTTTGAAGATCATGCCGTCGGCAACACAATCGAGCATGTGACCGTGCTCGACTCCCGAGTCCTCACTGACGTTACCCCGCAATCGCTGGGCAAACGACTGCACAACGCACAGGTCACCACAACGAACAGGCACGGCAAGTATCTATTCGTCGGGACATCGGCCGATAACGGATGGCTGGTGCTGCATTTCGGGATGACCGGTTACCTTGAACATTATCAGGAAAACGAAGACCCGCCGAAGCAGACAAACGTCATCTTTACCTTCACGAACGGCGCGCATATCGCATACGTAAACCAGCGCAGGCTGGGTGAAGTCACGTGGGCCGACACTGTAGCAACGTTCGTGGAAGCTCGTGAGCTGGGGCCCGACGCCTTGTCCGACACTCTCTCCCCCAGGCAGTTCGCGGATCGGTTAGCCCATCATCGGGGCATGCTTAAGTCCGCTCTAATGAACCAGTCTATTGTCGCGGGCATGGGTAACGAATGGGCGGACGAAACGCTCTTCCAGTGTGGCCTGCCCCCAAAAACGTCGCTGGCGAACTTGAAGCCTGACGACTGTGAACAAATCGCCCGGACCGCCCAGCGCATCCTGCGCACGGGAATGCGCGCAAGGTGCAAAAGCCGGCCGTTGCCGAAACACTACCTCAACGCCCACCGGCACAAGGACGACAAATGCCCCAAGTGCGGCACGGACCTGACCACCGTAAAAGTGGCCGGACGCACCACCTTCTACTGCCCGAAATGTCAACAATGACGAGACAAACAAAAAACGACAGACAGGAAAGACCGCTCCAAAGACGCATTGGCTTCCACACGGAAGAAGAATAAAAACACCGGAAAACGAACTGAAGACTGAAAACTGCGCGAAACGGAAGGCTGACATGAAAATAATTATCTACGAAGTCGAAGACTGGGAACGACCGTCGTTCGAAAAGGTGGCGGAAGAAAGCGAACACGAGGTAATATTCGTTCCGCGGCCGCTGTCCGCGGAAAATGCCGCCGAAAACAGCGACGCCGAGATTATCTCCACATTCATCTACTCGGATCTCGATGCTGAAGTCTTGAATAAGTTCACGAACGTCAAGCTCATTGCAACGCGTTCCACCGGATACGACCACATCGCAATCGACACCTGTCGTGAACGCGGTATCACAATAACCAATGTGCCGTCCTACGGCGATAATACTGTGGCTGAACATGTCTTCGGCCTGCTGCTGTCCATCAGCCATAATATTCCACGGGCGATCTATCAAACACGCATGGGCGATTTTTCGCAGCGTAATCTCCAGGGCTTCGACCTGCAAGGCAAAACGCTGGGCGTCTTCGGCACAGGCAATATCGGTGAACATGTCATACGAATCGCTAAAGGATTCGGAATGGAAGTGGCCGCCTATGATGTCAAACCGCGTAAAAAACTCGCCGACGAATTGGGCTTCTGCTACGGTTCCATGGAGGAAGTATTATACGGCTCGCACGTCATAACGCTGCATGTCCCGGCAACGCCGAAGACACGCCACTTGATCGGCGAACGCGAGTTTAAACTCATGCGCGATGGTGTGGTGCTGATCAATACCGCCCGCGGAAATATTGTCGACAACGAAGCCCTGCTGCATGCCCTGGCCGACGGCAAGGTGGCCGCCGCGGGACTTGACGTCCTGCCGGAAGAACCAGCCATCCGCGAGGAGGCTGAGCTGGTACGCTCGGTATTCCGCAAATCACACAACCTCGAGACCTTATTGGTCAATCACATCCTGCTGCGCATGCGCAACGTAATCATTACCCCGCACAGCGCGTTCAACACCCGCGAAGCCATCCAGAGGATCATCAATACGACGATCGAAAATATTCAAAGCTTCCTCGAGGGGACCCCCACAAACAAGGTCTGACCGGAACAGCCTTGCAGGTACCCTCAGATATCGTGATCTGGTGTGCTCAGATGAGACCTTGGGACGGAAAACGCCCGCGGCTCTTGACTCGCGGGAATCGCGAAAACCGCAGAAGCAAGGCCATCAGTCCCGGCTTACTCAACCGCGGATCATTGCATTTCAGGATCTGCGTTTTCCCATTCTCGAACCGGACACGAACGTTATCGCCACTCTCCAGGACTGTCCCACACAACTCAATTACAAAGCAGTATGTCTCCCCATGCTCGGCGGGGATCATGTTCCGCCGCCGGCTGGGCGGAAGGCTGCCGGTTTTTGTAACTTCCAGAATCACCCGGTCACCGCGTTTGTAATTAATCGGCATAATAACTATCCAGTGCGGCATTCGAAATATTCGGACTCACATACATACTTCCTTCCGCCACCGAACGTGCCGCGGCAATCAATTCCCTGCCTGCACAATCTTTCAACACATACCCCGACGCTCCTGCGTCAAACACCGCACGTACGCATGGAATATTGCGATGAACTGAAAGGCAGAGCACGCGTGTCCGAGGACAACCGGCAACCACTTCCCGCGTGGCATCAATACCATTCATCCCGGGCATGGTAATGTCCATGATCACCAGATCGGGATTGAGACGGTGCGCTTCCTGAACCGCACTCGCGCCATCCTCGGCGTACCCCACAACTTCAATGTCGGCCTGACTTTCAAGAAGAGAACGCAACCCTTCACGAACCACCTCATGATCGTCTGCAAGTAAAACACGCATCCCGGTACGGTCGTCCTTTGAATAGGTACAGCGCTGGAATAAGATACTGTTTTCCGCACATCGTATCACGAACAGGACAACACTTTAAAGGCAGGCCAAAACACCTGCTATCAGAAAAAGAAGGATGCGAGGGGTTTAAATTCCTTACCGGAAACGACGTTACCCTTTGAGTCGGTGGTAAGCGAATGTGACAGGGTAACTTCCGTTAACTTGTCACTCTTTGAGCCTCAGCCTTCGCGGTAAATAATGCGGACAATAAAGAATCCGGCACTCAGCCGTTCGTCCCCTTCGCCTTCGCTCCACTCGTCTCCCGGACTGCCCCCAACAGGCACTCGCACGGACCTGACTTCGACAGAAAAACGCCTGCACCAGCATCCTCCATACGCCGCAGGATCTCCGTGTCATCATACACAGATAATCCAATCACTTTTATATCCGGCCACCGCGCTTTCAACTGTTGTGTTACCGCAATCCCATCCATATCCGGGAGCCCCACATCCATAATGGTTACATCGGGGCGC
>JAIPIM010000095.1 GCA_021734725.1 Minisyncoccota bacterium
GTATCGCCATGTTCCGGCCAAATACCCTGGCTGCTTCGTCATCCACCATCCCCAGGCGCAAACCCGCTTCACCAAGCATCACATGAGAAGTCTTGCCGCCCCGCCGGAGCACGTCGTCGTCGATGATATCGTCGTGAATAAGTGTCCAGTTGTGATACAGTTCAATCGCCAATCCGATGCGTGTCGTTTTCTCAGGGTCCCCTCCCGCGGCACCGCAGAACCACGCGCAAAGGGCGGGCCTCAACCGCTTACCCCCGCGAGCGGGATAGGCCTTGACGGCCTCCTCCAGGTAATCCGGCTGCACACACGACGGCAATTTCTGGTGCTGTAGAGCGACATCCAATCGTGTACTGACATGGTTGAGTTCATCGATGAACGTCATCGTCGCAATTCTTCCACTGTCTGATCGTAATTGTTCTCTTCGGCTAATGTCTCGGGCACACGTCCCTGATTGTCTTTGACATCGGGTTGCGCACCCTTGGCAAGCAGTAAGGCGACCATTTCAGCCTGACCGTTCTGCGCCGCACAATGCAATGGTGTCATGCCCAAGTCATCCGCGGTATTCACGTCCATTCCCTCCTGCAAGAGTATTTCCACGACCGCGGGATGGTTGGCGGCGGCAGCGAGATGCAATGGGCTCCAGAGATCCATGTACTTGACGCTGAGATCGGCCCCTGCCTCTATGAGCTTCCTGACGACTGTTTCGTTGCCTTCCTCGATCGCCAGGTGGAGAGGGGTGACACCATGCCGATCACGGGGGTCGACAGGCGTACCGCGCCCCAACAGCACATCCATGAGCGCCGGGCGATTGTAGAGCGCGACCAAGTGCAGAGCCGCCCGACCGTCCCGGTCGGTTTTCTCGCAAAGTCCCGGGTCCCGAGCGAGAAGCGCGCGAAAGCCTGCTTCGTCATCGTTTCGTATAGTATTACGGAGCCGAAACAGCGTCCAGCGTCCGCGCAAATGATCGACATCCTCTTCCAACCAATTTTTCGCGGCCATCGGGAGTGTCCCTTCCAAGAAAGTTTCCAGACATCGGCAATGCAAAACAAGCCACACACCATACATTACATGCTGAATGCCGCGCACCCAACGTTTCCATCCATTCTTTGTCGTATCCGTTGCTCTCAGGCAGCAAAGAAAAACCACAATAGCGGCCGTGTACTGCCCCGGCTTCAACACCATGTATCACACGGAAGCAGCCCAAGGGGCGTACCGTAACGGCAGATCCATCCACGTCTCCAGCACGGATACACTTATAAACGCTCTTGTCGGAACCGGTTCATAAACTGAAATAACGGATGCCGGCGGCCCTTGCCGCATACCGGTCAAACATGTTTTTCAGATCAAACAGCAGTGGCGGGTCGGACAACAGGGAGACATCCCGCAGTTCCATGGATTGGAACTTCCTGTGCTTATTGATGATAACCACTGCATCCACCTTGGGCAGGTCGGTCACATCAACGGGAATCGCACCGAACGCCTCCGCCACGGTCTCACGGGGCAACAACGGTTCGCATCCAAACACCTCCGCTCCGAATTCCTTCAGATAATTCACCACATCAACCGCGCGGCTGTTGCGGCAATCCGGGACATCCTCCTTAAAGGTCAGCCCCATGAGAAGGACACGGGCGCCGAGCAAGCGCTTCCCAAGGCGTGAGAGCTCGCGCACCACCATACCCCCGACATACCGTCCCATGCTGTCGTTTGTCTCGCGACCGGCGAGAATGACGCGAGGATGCATGTCCAGTTTTGTCGCCAAATGGGTCATATAATAGGGATCGACACCAATGCAATGCCCACCGACAAGCCCCGGGCGATACGGGTGAAAATTCCATTTCGTACCGGCCGCCGCCAGCACTTCGTCCGTGTTGATGCCGGCCCGCGCGAAGATTTTTGAAAGCTCGTTCATCAGCGCAATATTGAGGTCGCGCTGAATATTCTCGATCACCTTCGCAGCCTCCGCGGTCTTGATAGTCGGCGCCTTGTGAACGCCTGCTTTCACAACACGACTGTAAACAGACGCCACACGTTCGCAGGCACGTGCATCGTGGCCGGAAACCACCTTTATGACATTCTCAAGCGTATGCTGTTTATCTCCCGGGTTAATTCGCTCCGGCGAATAGCCCAAATCGAAATCGCCTAATGCCAGCCCCGATTCTTGCTCAAGAATCGCCAGGCAACACTCTTCGGTAACCCCGGGATAGACAGTGCTCTCATACACCACCAGCATCCCTTTCTGCAAGATTCGCCCCACCGTTTGAGAAGCAGCCGCCAACGCCGTGATATCCGGATGTTTCTCTTTATCCACCGGAGTGGGTACCGCCACAACGATAACATTACACTGCTTCAAGTCCTCCGGGTCGGCTGTATAAACAATATCGGCCGCCATAAATTTCCCGGGGTCCGCCTCGTTGGTAACATCGCGACCGGCGGCAAGTTCCGAGACCCGCTCCGCGTTAATGTCAAAGCCGATCACTCGGTGCGACAATCCGAAAGCTACCGCCAACGGAAGCCCGACATACCCAAGGCCGACAACTCCAATGCACTCTCGAGCGTTTCCTGCCATTCAATGGTCTCCTGTTTCAAGGATGGAATGTGTACCTTAACGAAACGATAATGTAGCGCTCCTTTGCCCCCTGCCTACCGGCAGAAAAAGCTCTGCCTCTATTTGGGAAGATAAGTTTACGCGGCGTTGCCGGCGCACAGGTGAAGCGGGGCCTTGTCACGCCATAGCAAGCGTGGCGCGAAGGCGGGTCCCGGCGCGCCAGTGCGTCTGTGCGACCCTGGAAAACCGCATTACTGGGTCGGCGCACCGTACACACGTTCAGGAAGCAAGGGGGTCAGCTTTTGCATACGCCACCGCCCGTTTCAGGGATCGCAAAACTTTTTCCATATGCCAATTTTGCGTAATCCCAACATGTTATGACAAAATCACAGAAAACACTATATTCGGTGGTTGCATTCCATTGGGACACTACATATAGTGTGATCAGTACAGACAAATTGGCTGTTCAAATCCCCCCTTCAAGGGGATGAAGAGGTTTTGGCGACCAGCAAGAATCTACCATACGCTGAACGGA
The DNA here is from genome assembly GCA_021734725.1 of Minisyncoccota bacterium. Taxonomy (GTDB): domain Bacteria; phylum Verrucomicrobiota; class Lentisphaeria; order Oligosphaerales; family MVZH01; genus JAIPIM01. The sequence continues at coordinate 3,081 of JAIPIM010000095.1, forward strand.
ATATAAGGGAGGAAAACAACATGTCAGCAGCAACAATCACCTTTGCCGGCTTCCGGAAACGCAATGGAATCGTCGTTCCGTTCCGTGTGGATAAAATCACTGAGGCAATCCGCCGGGCAGCGGAAGCTGCCGCGCGTGCCAACGGGGACAAAATTGATACCACTTTTGCATCCCGCATCACACAACGTGTCTTGGAGGAAATGGATAATCCGTTGTGTGAATACTATGTCGCACCGGACGAGAACAACCGGCGTATTCCAAGCATCGAAGACGTTCAGGACTTGGTGGAAATCGTCCTCTCAGAAGAGGGCTTTTCGTCGGTTGTTGCTGTCTACAAGCGCTATCGCAAACAACGCCAAGTGGCGCGAGACAATATCCATGTCCGGGACGGGAAAGACAATGAAAACATAGATGTCACTGACGCCAGTCTCCTTCTGGTGCACTCAGTGGACCGAAACGAAGCCTTACCGTGGGACCGTGCCCGTATCATCAGGCAGTTGCTGGATAAGACAGATCTGTCAACGGAAGTGGCCGTCAGCGTCGCCAAGGCCGTTGAAAATCAAGTGATCGCCAGTGAAATGAAGACACTGAACACCACCCTCATCCGCGAACTGGTGAACAACGAACTGATGGAACGCGATTATCAGGAGCAGCTTCAGGATCTGTCCCTGTACAGGGTCTCGCGGGATTTTGTGGAACGCCTCATGTTCACAAAGTCCACCGAAAACAGTAATATCGTGAACAACAATCCTGAGGCCGTAAACCTGGGGCTTGCGGAACTGCTTCTCAAGCAATGGGGGCTGGACACCATTTTCTCACCGGAAGTGAAGCGCGCTCATGAGACCGGGGCCCTTCACCTCCATGACTTGGGATACCCCCACCGTGTCTACTGTTCGTCCCACTCTATCGAGTACGTCAAGAAATACGGATTGCGTGACCTGTCCAACCTGAACACAGAATCCAAGCCCGCCCGGAGCGCCTCGGTTCTCACCGGGCATCTCAACACGTTTCTGGCATCAATGCAAGCCAACTACGCCGGCGCGCTCGGCATCGCCTATATCAATATCTTCTATGCACCGTACTTGGAAAACATGGACGCGGCGGGAATCAAGCAGGTAGCGCAAGAACTGATCTTCAACGGTTCGCAAAACGCCTTCTCTCGAGGCGGTCAAACGCTGTTCCTCGATTTCAACATCCATACTGGCGTGCCGCGTTACCTGAAGAACGTACCGGCCATCGGCCCCGGCGGCCATTACATGATGCGCCTCAAGAATGGCCACAAGGTCGAACTCACGGAACAGCTTCGCGACGACACCGACGCTGCCGGAAATCCGTTGGTGAATCTCTATTACACGCCGAAAACCGGCGAAGAACGCCTTGTTCTGCGCGAAATCTTCGACAAGGAAAAAGGCATTGCCCACGATGAAACCATCCAACAGGAACTGGATAAACGCGGTGAACGCGTGGTCACGTACGGAGATTACGAGGACGAAGCGCGGCGTTTCACCCGTGCACTCCTGGGGGTCTGGGCCGAAGGGGATCGCAATGGACGCGTCTTTGAATTTCCCAAGTGTGATTTCCACATTAGCGATGAAACGTTCAAGGATCCCGCCCAACATGCCATCTTCGTGGAAGCCTGCGAACTGGCCAGTAAAAACGGATCCACATACTTCATCTTCGACCGGGATGAAGTAACGTTGTCCGCGTGCTGTCGTCTCCGCACCACCATCACGGACAACCGTATGCTCCTGCACCCCGAATCGATGCGCTTCTGCGGTTTCCAAAATGTCACCATTAACATTCCACAGGCGGCATACCGGGCAGCCCGTCAAGGAAAGAAAGACCTGCAGGCAGTCTGCGCAGAAATAGATAAGACAATGGAACTCGCCGTGGATGCGCACCTGCAGAAACGCGAAAAAATCGCGGAAATGATGAGTGAGCCCGGACGTCCGTTGTATCAGATAGGACGGAAAGCGTGCGACGGACGCCCGTATGTCGAACTGGAAAAATGCACGTACATCCTCGGCTTGATCGGCGTGAATGACGCGGTCAAGTTTATGACAGGCAAGGAGCTGCATGAAGATCAGGAAGCCATGGAATTGGCCCTCCGGATCGTCAGCCATATGTACGTTAAAGCTAAAAAATTGTCAAAGAAACACAATCTGAAACTTACGCTCGAAGAGTCCCCCGCCGAAAGTGCCGCCCGGCGGTTGGCCAAAGCAGATCTTGTCTTCTTCCGCAAGGAAGCGCTGCCCACGGTCAAAGGCGAGGACGAATCGGTGGTCTATTACACGAATTCGGTACACCTTTCCGCGGAAGCACCCGTAACCCTGGTGGAACGCATCCGGGAACAGGCGAAGTTCCACAGCATGATTGAGTCCGGCGCTATTACACACGCATTCGTGGGCGAAGAGAAACCGTCGGCTGAATCCATCCAACGGCTCGTACGGGAAACGTTCTTCCGCACGCAGACCGCGCAGTTGACCGTTTCACCGGAATTCACCTATTGTAACGCCTGTCAGCATAATTCACGCGGATTGCTGGAATCCTGCGAACGCTGCGGCTCGGAAGACGTCGTCGGCGAAACACGCGTGGTCGGGTACTTCAGTAAGATACAAAACTGGAACAACTCCAAGCGCTACGGTGAGTTGGTTGCACGGCATAAGGGCCGCTACGCGGTTGAAACGGCAGACACACAGGAGTCGTTTGAACAAACACAGATCAGTGATTTGGTAACAGCCTGAAAGAGGGAGGGCAGATAACATGGCAGACAAAACACACCGCATTGTCGTTTTCGGAAAACCTGGGTGTCCTAAGTGTAAGCTCCTTAATCAGCGCATCGACAAGTTGCTGCGGGATACTGAGTGGACCAGCATGGAAAAGACATACTACAACGTCGAAACTGAAGACGGCCTGGTTGCTTTCTGCAAAGCAGAATGCCTGAACCCGCAGCGCATCCCAGCGTTCCTTGTAACTCGCAAAAATGAGGAATCAGGGCGATTTGAACCCATCGAAAATCCGACTCCCGGAGCAGTTGACAACGTCTGTAAGGACGCAAAACTGTACACCTACCTGGGGCTGCAAACGGATTACACCGAACAAGGACGCGGGCTGGTCTCACCCAAGATGATCAAAGCCGTATTCTCCGAAGCGCTCGCTCAACCGTAACTCGCAGGATACGGCAATATCTTGACCGCCTGTTTTCAATGTGACTATCGCTGAACGTGAGGGTTATCTCTCTGCGACCTCCCAGATCACGGACCAGTGCATGGTCCGGCCCGGTTTCACGAACAAGCCGGAAACGTTTTTGCCACTGAGCACGCTGCCCGACCCGGGAATCGGTTCGAACGCGCATTCATTGCGGCGTATACCGTCCTCGTCAGGGTACCCATCACGATTCCACCAGATACCCAGTGTGGGAAAAAGATCGCTATCATAGCGCACTTCCACAGTAATCTCCGAGCCAAGCTCCACAAGAAACCTGCCATTGTCTGTCTTCCGGAGCAAGAGCATACGGACGGACCGCGCCGCATTCGTCAGCAACTCCCGTGCAACGTCGGCGGGGGATGCCAGGGCATGTTGCACGTCGCTCGTCTCTTCATCCATACATAGTCCGAAGGTCGGGAGAACAATCCTCGTGACATGGTTCAACGGCATCAATGCATGCATAACGTGAAGGAAAACGAGGGGGACTTCTCCGGCGTTCCGTGCACTGAACTCCCAGGTCAGTGTATTCTCCGCGAAAACGAGGTTACGTTCAAACGTCAATGGCAATCGACGACTTGCCGTACGGCAGACCAGCCCGCTCGCCGTTCGTTCGGCGGTCCAGGGGAGCCAGCACAACTCGCCGTGGTCGGGAATGTCCCAGTCCGTGCCGGGATATACACACGGATCCACGCTCGGCAAACAATCGTCATACCCATAAACCGGGCGTAACTCATACGCGCCATAGTCCGCGACCGGCGGCCGAAACGCAGCCGGCGGCCCCGTAAGCAGATCCTTTCCCGCAACACACAAGCGGGAAATTCGGCCGCCATCCGCGGGAAGACATTCCACATGCCAAGGGCCAATCGTATACTCAATCCGGTCCGGTTCAGAAACATCAGCTGTGTCGCACCGCGCGTTTGGCATACACCACCCTCCGCATTCCCTCTCTCGCTTCGAGTACACCGTAATCCATTCCCGAGCAGTCTGGGAGTCTGGGAGTACGTCACACCCACACACCCACACACCCACACACCCACACACTCACACACTCACACACTCCCCCTCCTACAGCGCCACCGCCCGAATACCCGTCAACTCGCAAAATGCCAGGATGTCGTCATAGAGGTGCGGGCCATATCCAAGACAGGCATACTCGTTATTCCAAGCCTGAAGCAACCGCTCGATATCGCAGTGTGCCGTCAAAAAGGCATGCGGCCAGAACGGAATGCCGCACTCCAAGCGCCTTGATTCGATCTCTTCGGCTCTCGGCTCGAATACGCTGCAACGGGCCACGACCACCTCAAACTCGCCCTTCACGCGACCCATACGCGCCAGTACACCCTCGCCGGCTTTGCAGACAAGATCGACGGACAATCCACCAGCCTCCCCTTCCGTAGGGATCCCATGTTCAGCAAACTTGGCGGGGCCGACCTCGCCGGCAAGCGACGGAGGGCATGCGCCATCGCCGATTATCTTGATCTCCTTGGTCGATTTGTCGATGTGCTGCAAGTCACCGTAATAGACCGGATCGTCACTGAAATCGGTCAGGAGTTTTACCGACATCAGTGTGTTGAAATCCGACAGTGTCGATGTCCCGACCCCATCGTTGAGCATCAGGCTCTGAGCAAAACATGTGGCGCCGTAATAGTCTCCGAATCCGGGGAACGACTGAATGGTATAACCTTCCCAGCCTTCCTCCCGCAGCAGTTTTTTGAGGGCCAGATAAAGCGCAACCGACCGGTCTTCAACCTCACCTTCAGGAATCGGAACACTGAACAACGGCTGGATGGCCGCGCGCGCCTCCTGGATCTCGGCGGGGGTCACGGCCCGCGCCGTCTTTACGAGATTCATCGTGTCACGTGAATCGATATCGATGCCGAACACACGCATCCACTGAGAAGGATCCGCCACACCGCAGGTTTGCCCCATGCCACGCCCCCCAAACACGCCGAACGTGCTCATGTTGAGACGGTTCTTCTCGGACGCCCCGCGACAGTAAGAGACAATCTGGGCCAGATCGTTCGGATTATCATGACTGCCATACACAAACCTGTGCGGCACACCAATCTCTTTCAGACCGCCGTGCATCACCAGGCCGCCGACAGGACGCCACCCCTGCGACCCCGGATGCGTCCATACAAGAATGCCTTTCCCCGTGCCGGCAAAATCTCGTAACGCTCCGGCAAGGTGTGCGGCCCATACCCACGTACCGGAAAACAGAACGACTGCAGCCACATCGTCCATGACCTTGTATTTCGCCACACACTCGCGGGCTTCTTTTTTGGAAGCCACGACCACGTCGTGCGGTACGAGTTCCACTCCCGCGTCCTGCAATGCCCGCTGCGCACCAGACACCAGAGCATCGTCAATGAACGGGGTCCCCAGGGGATCCTCCAACCCGTCCTTGTGCACACCGTAGACAACGAATCCAACCTTAACCTTCATTTGAACGCTCCTTTCCAGTTTCCACATCGACCCGGGGCACGATTACGAACAACGGCCCGGACACATAGCCACACCAACCAACCCGTCAACCGTATTCGTCAACCGCCGCCAATTTCATCACGGATTCAGGTCATAGTCTTGCCGTAAACCGGGGATGAGGTCAAGTGCGTTCGCAAAGTAAATTTTACGCAGTACGTCATCCGGCAAGCCCAGCCCGTGCACCCGCCAGCGGTGACGTCCGAACGTACCATCGTAATCCGGCGGAATGAAGTACTCGTCGCATGTTTCTAAAAACCTGAAATAGAACCGGTACATTTCAACCGACGCGGGCATGTCGGTACCGAAATAGACACGATCCTGATAGGTGATTAGAAATTCGCGTGCCGAGTACGGTTGACGCCCCAGTTCATCACAACGGGCGGAGAAATCGATAAACACATTGGGGTTCCTGTCCAAAAGCGCCCCAACATATGCCAAGTCTTCCGCATAATTGGCAACGTGCGGCAGCAGAAACGTCGTACCCGGATGATTCCGCACAACTCGATCACGTCGCTCAATCAACTCCTTTTTCGACGGAAATTCAGGCCCGAAAAAGCTCCAACTCGGGTATTTCTGAAGGCTGTCATAGTGCTCATTCTCCGGCCTGACCGGCTGAAAAAAACCAACAGGATCGGACTGGTGCATCAGTACGGGCACCCCCAGTCGACCGGCTTCTTCCCAGATCGGAGCCAGCCGTTCGTCATCCAGGTGAATCAAGTTGCCGTCACCATCACGATAACGCAACCCCAGTTCTTTGAGGACTTTCAGACCGCGTGCACCGCGCCGGACATGATCGTTGAGTGTCGCCACACACTCTTCGACAAAGTCGCCGGCATCCCTGAAGAGCGGTTCCGTCACGGGCCGTGCCAGGGAGGCCATTGTGAACCCATAGAATCGATGAGGATAGCGGGTGACAGCGTGATTGAAAAAATCACTGATGTCGCCCGGCTGAAACACATAACCGCCCTCCGCCCATTGCAGACGGATATTCGTGGTGAGATCGCAGTAACACGCCACACCGACCTCGTCCATAACGTCCACAACCTTGTCGACAGCCTCCCAGGCCGCCCACAGGTGGTTGTGAGCATCCACCACCGGGAAACGTGCTCGATCCGGAACGTGCTCATCGTGTACCAGGAAACAATTAGTCACTTGTGCCGATTCCTCCCGGACATCCCGCTCCAAGATCAGGCTTTGCTTACGATTCGCATTCGCGACCGGCTGTTCTCAGACAGTGCGCCCGGCCTCACTCCATTTGAAAAGGAGTCCCCTCTCTGGCCTTCGTGATAACCTGCATCACCTGCAGAGCTTCTTGCAAGCTTATGGGAAATTGTCTGCCGTGCCTGAGGGAATCATACAGATAGTCCCAGATGCCGTCCATTGTGTACGGTGATGAAGGGGCCACCGGGATGCGCTCGTCCACCCACGTCAATTCCTCGGGGCTGCCAAACCCTCCTTCCATCGGGGGCGATTGAGGATTGGCTTCCCGCTCTTGCAGCTTCTGGTCAGGATTGAGATACCGGAGATGAATCTCGTCTCCGGTACAGCTCAAGGCGCCCCGAGTACCGGCGATATGGTATTCGGATTCGGGAAGCGCATTACCGCCGCTGATTTCCAAATCGATGACACGAGCATTCTCGCCCTTCATGATGATCTTCAGATGGTCTTCAGCGTCGCCAACCGCGGCAACCCGCTTTAAATCACTCCACAGCTTCTCGAGCGGCGCATCCAGTAAGCGGAGCCCATGATCGATGATGTGCGGTCCCCAATTCAACAATTGGCCGCCACCGCACCCGGTAAGAGCCTGCCAGTCGTCACGCCGAGCGTAATGGTGGCGGCGCAGCTTCACTTCATACACGTTCCCGAGGATGCCGGAAGCAATGATTTCGAGAATATGCTGAAACGCGGGTTCGAATCGACGGTTATGCCGAATAAACAAACGCCCATCTGACTGATCGGCAGTGTCGCAAATCCGTTTGGCGCTCTCATAGGTGAGGGCCATGGGCTTTTCAAGGAAAACGTGCTTATTCTCCATAAGCGCCGCTATGGCATGAGACTCGTGGTCGGACGAACGCGTGGCCACGTCCACCAATTCCACATTAGGATCCGCGATCATGTCTTCTATCGATTGATACGTACGGCATCCATACCGTTCCTTCATGCGTTCACAGCGTGCCGGATCAATATCGCAGGCCGCGACAATCTCGAATTTGTCTTCGCGTCCCTCCAGCTCGACACAGTGCATGCCCCAACCGGCGCGCCCAATACCCGCAATACCAATACGAATCGCTTCTGTCTGATCCGTCATAACGTGAATTTCCTCCTTGGAATAAATTTCAGTGTTCCGGAGTTCTGTTGTTCGTATACAATGTATGACTGCATCGAAGCAGCCGACAGCGGCCAGCTGTCGCCTGCCTCCGCTGGTTGCCTGCTGTTTCAAGTTTCAGCCTTCAGCTTCCCGTGAAGCGTCCAATGTAAAGGCTCTCACCCCCATTGTCGACCCAGAGATGATGATTCCTGGACAATCAGGCCCACATCACAAGCCCCATATCGAACTTGTTTGCCAAGTCTTTATGGTAAGGAATGATGCGGATTCCGTAGGAGTAGTTCCCCTTGTTTTCCGCTTTGAACTCTCCTTTGAAGCTAACAATACGGTCGCCTTCAACATCGTCCTTCTTATACTTGAGCGCAATCTCCTTGGGATCACGTATATCGTTGACGGGATCTGTCTTGCCGACCACCAGTTCTACGAGTAATTCATCAGCACTCAAGTCCCCGGTATCAACGCGTACCGTCAGGCCAAACGTCTGTCCTGTCTGGATACAGCCCCCCCTTGCGCCGGATGTGGTGATGTCCACAAGATGGACTGTAGAGAATGCACCGGACACCCGGCGTTTCCATTCCGCAAGTTCACGAATCATTTTATGATTGTCCGCCGTAGCCTTGCGCGACCGTGCGGCACATGGTTTGTACATGGAATCAAAATAATCCTTGACCATGCGATGCGTGTTGAAGCGCGGCAATGCAGTCTCCAATGACCGCCGCATGACCGACATCCACTGTTCGGGAACGCCACGCGTATTACGCTGATAATACAGTGGGACAACAACATCTTCGAGCAGGTCGTACAGGTCGCTGACGTCACGCAGGTCGTCGGACTCGGTGTTCTCATCCACATCCTGCGAGCCGGGACCGATCGTCCAGCCGTTTCCTTCTTCAGCCCCCTCGTACCACCATCCGTCCGCAACACTGAGATTAATGCCTGCATTCATAGCGGCTTTCTGGCCGCTGGTACCGCTGGCTTCATAAGGCCGCCGCGGCGTATTCAGCCATACATCCACACCGTGCACCAGATGCTTGGCCGTATGCAGATCGTAGTCCTCCAGGAAGACC
>JAIPIM010000096.1 GCA_021734725.1 Minisyncoccota bacterium
CTACGACCAGTTACCTTAAAAGCTACTATCACGACGAAGTGTTGCCGCGCCTGATGAAGGAACACGGGTACACGAATTTGTTGCAGGTGCCGCGCCTCAGTAAGGTTGTGGTGAATACCGGTGTTGGCACAGCTCAGGATCGCGAGGTGCTGCAGGAAGCACAGGACACCTTGGCTCTGATAACCGGCCAGCGACCCGTGATTACCAAAGCGCGGCGGAGTATATCGAACTTCAAATTGCGTGCCGGCATGCCGGTTGGGGTCTGCGTCACACTGCGGCGGCAGAACATGTACAACTTCGTCCACCGGCTGGTGAACGTTGTTTTGCCGCGCGTTCGTGACTTCCGCGGTGTGTCGTCCAAAGCTTTCGATGGTGCGGGTAATTACAGCCTTGGTTTATCGGACCAGAGCGTTTTTACCGAAATTGACCTTGATAAGATCAAGCACACCATCGGAATGAATATCTGTATCGTGACGACGGCGGAGACGGATGAAGAAGCCAGGTCACTGTTAAGTGCCCTTGGCATGCCCTTTGCCAGATGACAAGAAAGAGGTAATACTCATGGCGAGAAAAAGCCTTATTGCAAAAGCAAAACGGACGCCGAAATTCAAAGCCCGAACATATTGTCGGTGTGAGCGTTGCGGGCGTGCTCGGGCGTACATCCGGAAGTTCCATCTTTGCCGCATCTGCTTTCGGGAGTTGGCGAACAGCGGACAGATCCCGGGTGTTATCAAAGCAAGCTGGTAAATCGAGAAGGACAGAAACATGAGCCTCAGTGATCCCATAAGTGACATGTTGACGCGCATTCGAAACGCGTCCATGGTTGGGAAGCCCACGGTTTCGATCCCGGCTTCCAAGCTGAAAAGTGCCATTGCCGAAGTACTGAAAAACAATGGATATATCGCCGACCACAGAGTCGAAGACGGTGACGCGAAGAAAGTATTGGTTATTGATCTTAAATACTACGGTGACGCGCCCGTGATAGAGGGCCTCCAGCGTGTCAGCAAGCCTTCCTGCAGGGTCTATGTGAAGGGAACGGATATTCCGCGTGTCCTGGGGGGGCTCGGAGTAGCGATTCTGTCGACATCAAAAGGAGTCCTTGGGGATCGTGCGGCGCGTCGTGAGAATATTGGTGGCGAAGTATTGTGTTACGTGTGGTAATGCACAGGACCGGATAAGGATTGTATCACTATGTCACGAATTGGAAAACAACCGATCAAGCTCGATGATCGGGTAAAAGTTAATATCCAGGGCAAAGACGTTACTGTAGAAGGCCCCAAAGGCAAGCTCAGCTTTTGTCTTCCGGAGTGCGTGGATGCGGACGTCGCGGATGGGGTATTGAGCGTGAGCTGTTCGACATACGAAAAAGAAGCTGGTGACCGTGCCATGTTTGGGATGGCCCGGAGCATGCTCAGCAACCTTGTCATTGGCGTGACCGACGGTTTCAAGCGGGAGCTGGAAATTCAAGGGGTTGGTTATCGTGGGCAGTGCTCCGGCAACAAGTTGACACTTAATCTGGGATTTTCGAATCCCGTTGAATACAGTGTGCCGGACGGTGTTGATGTCTCGATGCCTGACAATACTCATATTGTGCTGGAAAGCATTAATAAGCAATTGGTTGGCCAGGCAGCTGCCACAATCCGGCGCTTCCGGCCTCCGGATGCGTACAAAGGCAAAGGTATCCGTTATGCTGGCGAGTATGTATCCCTGAAGGAAGGGAAGACGATCGGATAAGCGTTGTTTGTTTCGGATGCGGCTGTGTCCCTGCGCGGGATGTGTGAGAAACGATCATGGAGACTGATACAGAAGAGAGAGCAAACTCATGGCGAAACTGAGCAAGAAAGAAGCAAGGATCCGTCGGCATCGCCGGCTAAGGCAGAAGATCAGTGGGACCGCCAGTCGCCCGCGTCTGTCTGTGTGTTGCACGTGTAAACATCTTTACGTCCAATTCATTGACGACGAAACGGGCCGGACTCTTGCTGCGGCATCAACATTGGACGCTGAGTTCCGCAAAGATTCGAAGGCCCGGGCCAATGTTGAGGGTGCGAAGCGCTTGGGACAGACTGTTGCCGAGCGCGCCAAGACTGCGGATATTCAGCAGGCGGTTCTGGACCGTGGAGGATTTCAATACCACGGCTGTGTACAGGCCATAGCGGAGGCTGTTCGGGAAGCGGGTGTGAAAATTTAAGCGAGTGCGCCATGAACCAAAGTGAGCTCGACAGGTGATCAGCGGTTATAGCCGCTGCATAACATGAGGAGTATACGAGGTGAGTGACCAGGTAACTGAAAACAATGCCAGAGAAGGCGTTGCCGAACTGGAAGACCAAGTCGTCAGTATAAACCGCTGCAGTAAGGTGGTGAAGGGAGGCCGTAACTTCCATTTCACGGCTTTGGTGGTAGCTGGTGACCGGCGGGGACACGTGGGCATTGGGTTTGGCAAGGCTAACGAAGTACCTGAAGCCATTCGCAAAGGCACGGAGCTGGCTCGCAAAGACTTGGTTGACGTGCCCATGCACGGCGATACAATTACGCATCCGGTGGAGGCGGAATTTCGTGGTGGACGTGTGGTCATGCGCCCGGCGGCCCCCGGTACTGGCGTGATTGCCGGAGGCGCTATGCGGGCTGTACTTGAATTGGCGGGTGTGCGCGATGTTCTTGCCAAATCACTGGGGTCGAATAATCCGGTAAACGTGGTGAAGGCGACTGTTCGCGGCATCCAAAAGTTGCGCACTGTTGAGGGTGTTAAAGCCAAGCGCGGTATTGATTCTCTGTAACTATTCAGCCGATCTGAGGATAACACGATGAAGCTACACGAACTCAGAAACGTGAGCAAACGCAAGGCTCGTAAACGGGTCGGCCGCGGCGACAGTTCAGACTACGGTCGTACAAGCGGTCGTGGCGAAAAGGGAGCCGGGGCACGTTCTGGTTACTCCCACCGTGCGTATTTCGAGGGTGGACAACTGCCGTTTTTCCGACGTCTTCCGAAGCGCGGATTTAAGAATCCAAATCATCGGGTCTACAGTGTCATCAATGTTGGGCGACTTGAAGAATCGTTTGCTGCGGGCGAAGAGGTGAATAAGGAGACGCTGCGTGCAAAAGGTCTGCTTGGGAAAAAGGTCTTGGATGGAGTTAAAATTTTGGGAGACGGGGATCTCACCAAGGCGCTTACGGTGACCGCGGATAAATTTTCGGAGGCCGCCCGTGCTAAGATTGAAGGTGCAGGCGGAGAGTGTCAGTCTGCCTGAGTGTGAGGACCGCGTGTGTCTTGTCAGGGTTTCCCGTGAGTGTGAGGTCCGCGTGTAGACTGACTGTACTGAGCGAGAAATATTCAGCCTTTAGGATAGTGGCCGATGCTTTCAGCGTATGTGAACAGTGTCAAAATCCCGGAATTACGTCAGCGCATTCTGTTCACTCTGGGCATTATAGCCTTGGTTCGAATAGCGGCTAATATTCCATGCCCGGGAATAGACACGGCGGCACTTGAACAACTTTTCCAGAACATGCGTGAAACGTCGGGGGGTGGACGCGGTCTGCTGGGTATCTTCGATCTTTTCAGCGGGGGTGCGTTACAGCGTTTTGCGGTGGCTGCCCTCGGCATTATGCCGTATATCACCGCGTCGATCGTTATGCAATTGCTGATGCCGGTAATTCCGGCGCTTGAGAAATTGCGCAACGAAGGGGAAACTGGGCGCCAGAAGATCAACCAGTACACGCGTTATCTGACCTTGGTGGTTTGCGTGGTACACGGTACGGCTGCGGTTAAGATTATGAATAACCCAGGTGCTGTATTCCGTGGCGTCGGACAAGTTAATTTGATCCTTAACCCCGGCCCTGTGTTCACAATTTCCACGGTGATTATTCTGGCTGCCGGTACAATGTTGCTTGTGTGGCTCGGGGAGCAGATTACAGACCGGGGTATTGGCAATGGCATTACTCTGATTATCACAGTGAACATTGTATCTCGTCTGCCGAGTGCATTCTGGGGGTTGGTGACTTTGGTTCGCGGGGGCGTGGAAGGTGGGGGGAATATTATCAATGTCCTGTTGCTGGTGGTCATGTTCTTTGTGGTATGCGCGGGGACTGTCGCATTGACCCAAGGACAACGTAAGATTCCTATCCGGCATGCGCGCCGCATGGCTGGCCGTCAGATGACCGCCGGGCAAACCAGCTATCTTCCATTGCGCGTCAACTTTTCCGGTGTTATGCCGATCATTTTCGGAAGTGCGATTCTCACTTTTCCGCGTATGGTTTTACAGTGGATCCCGTTCACTCGGAATCGAGGCTGGGTGAGTTGGTTCACTTATGGCACGAACTCTTACATGATCATGTTTGGGGTAGTAATTATCGTATTTTCATATTTCTGGGTTGCTACCCAGTTCAATCCTATACAGATTGCCGATAATCTGCAGAAGCAGGGCGGATATATACCAGGCATTCGACCCGGCCAGCCAACGGCGGAATTCTTGGATACGACTATGACTCGGATTACGTTTGCGGGAGCGCTTTTCCTGACAGCGATTGCTGTGCTGCCGATGATTATGGCCAATGAATTTCAAATCCCGTTTACGGTAGCCGCTTTCTTCGGTGGAACCAGCCTGCTTATTATGGTCGGAGTGTTGCTGGATACCCTCCGGCAAGTAGAGGCTTACCTGTTATCTCACCACTACGACGGTTTCTTAAGCAAGGGGCGTTTACGCAGTCGGCGTGGTGGTGGCGGTGTGCGTTAACGTTTGGACCACCCCGTTATCATGTTTCCTGAAAAAAGCCTCATTATGGCCCCTTTGTCGGGCTATACGGACTTACCTTTTCGTCGCGCATGTCGTCGCTACGGCTGTTACTATGCCTTTACGCCGCTTGTTGAAGCGGGAGCTGTGGTGCATGCAAGCCATCGTCCTCGTACTGAATCCTTGTTGATTCGCGGCGAGGACGAGCCGTGGTTGGGTATTCAGCTTCTGGGATCATCGCCTGACCGTATTGGCAAGGCCGTGCGGTTGCTTGGCGCGCGTCGGTATGAAGTTATGGATTTCAATATGGGATGTCCTGTCCGGAAAGTGACCGGACGCGGGGCCGGTGTTGCGCTCTGCTATGAGCCGTCATTGGCGGTCGAATGTCTTCACGCGATGATGGAAAACACAACGTTGCCTGTGACTGCCAAGATTCGTATTGTTACAGCGGACGATGCTGAATCCACAGTCAAACTGGCTGTGCGTCTGGCTGAGGCGGGGATTCAAGCGTTGACTGTTCACGGTCGTACGCGGGAGCAAGTGTACAGTGGTGCGGTTGCCTCAGATGTGATCCGCAGAGTACAGGAGGCTCTTCGGATACCAGTTATTGCCAATGGCGGCGTGATGGATGGCGAAACAGCGGCTCAGTTACGGATCTCCTCAGGCTGTTCGCGACTTATGGTAGCGCGAGGCGCAATCGGGAATCCTTGGATATTTCAGCAGGCTGCCGGGGGCACTGAACAGTGGAGGGGACCCTCACACGAGGAGATCTGCGACGAAGTGGAGCGCCATGTTCGTGGGCTTGTAGGCTTGTACGGTGAATATGGCGGCATGCGCAACGCGCGCAAGATAATTTTAGCTTACCTCGTCGGACGTGGTTACCGCCGGCACCGTCGGAACCAGGCCAAGGACCTTTCGACGCTTAGTGAATTCGCCGGATTCATGCGGGGAATACGCCAGGAAGGGCCTTTGGGGCGGGTTATCTGACTGTCTTTTCGGCCCAAAAGCTTTCGATGCGATCGCTTGCCACTCCATGGCCAGGCTGTAAACGCGGCAGGCTGACGTCGCGCTCAATTCTTCCGATCCGATTCCCCTTTAGCGATAGCATTCGGCCATTGCCTGGTATCCTTTGTGCATCATGATTTGGTCGAGTAGGATAATGGCAGTAAAGGCTTCCGCCACGGGCCAGACACGTGAGACAATCGTAGGATCGCGGCGTGTAACAGCCGCCAGTTCTGCATTGTTCAACGTTACTTTGTCGATGGTCTGCTGAGGTTTTGCGATGGTGGGAGTCGGTTTAACAGCAAGTCGCGCAACGATATCCTGGCCTGTTGTTACGCCGCCGGTGACGCCTCCGTTATTGTTGTGACTAAATGTTACCTCTCCGTTTTTCACGCGGATCTGATCATTGCACTGGCTGCCGGTCATATCTTTCACGTGCATGCCTGCTCCGATCTCAATGGCCTTAATTGTACCGATGCTAAGCATGCGTCCCAGTTCGCCATCAAGCTTTGCGAATACGGGTTCGCCCAATCCGGGCGGTACACCTGTAGCCACGACCTCAACAATGCCACCGCTTGAATCCCCTTGATCCCTGATCTGCAAGATTTTGTCATGCATTGCCCGGGCTGCTTCCAAGTCCGGACAATTCAGGACGGGGTGAAGACCTTTCTCTTCAAGTTCACTGAGTTCTTTGTCTGTCAACGGTTTCCGGGTGATATCCGGGACCATTTTTTCAATGTCAGCGAGTACGGCAAGTTTTTGCAGAAACCGCATGTCGGGGGTGATGCGTTGTTCTTTGTACACAAGATTATAAACGGGGTCACTGTCACGCCTGAACAGTTTAAAAGCGTTGACTTTCTGCTTGATTTGGTCGTATGGCAGGTTGGGCATACGAATGCCGGCGGCTTCTTTAACGAAGGAGAATATGTCAATGCCGTGATCTTTCAGTACGCGACGCGCAACTGCCCCGGCCGCGACGATCGTGGATGTATAGCGCCCACTGAATATGCCGGCACCGATAGCATCGTCCCATTTTCCGTATTTCTGATACGTGGCGTATGACGCGTGGCCTGGCCGCGGTGTGCGGTTGGTCACGCGATACTGCTCGATATGTTCGAAATGACGATCCAGGTTGGGTATCAGTATGGTAAGAGGAGTGCCGTTGGTATATCCTTCGTTCTTCACCCCTTTCATTGTATCAGCTGCGTTGGTCCCCGTATAAATGATGGGGATATCCGGTTCTCGCCGAGGCGAGGATAACTCGCCTTGTCCCGGTTTTCGCTGCAACAGTTCCGCATAGATTTCCTGTTCCTCAAAATAGAGGCCGGGCGGAACGCCTTGGATATGTGCCAACAGTCCGCTTTGGTAGGACCCGCCGCCAACGGCCACCTGAAACATGCGCCCATAGCTGCAACCCAGCATAATACTTCTCCCGATGTGCCCTGTGCATTTAGTTAAGGATGAGGGATGTTTCCCGGTGGTAAGAATCAGGCTTGCAGACACTCCCACGGGATCACGCCCAGACCGTACAATAACCGGTGCTTGTTGTTTTGCCATACCAGTTGCCATGCCGATCTCGGTCGGTTGGATATACGCTTGCAGACGTCTATGTTGTGCAGGCACTCAGTACTGGAGACGCATTCAAATGATACGCAAGGTACAACCTTCCGCTCAGAAGCAGCAGTTGAATACTACTTGCGCGGCTGGAGGCCGGGCGGACGATGGCCCGGTGCCTGATTGTGGTGGTGTTCGGCGCTGGTTGCCTTGGGTGCTTCTCTTCAGTGCTTACCCTCTTGCATTGGCATGGCCTTCGGGAAGTGGGATCCCCCTGCGATTTTTCCTTACGTTTCCCACCTTTCTGTGGCTTTCTCTTTTCTGCTTGGCTGCCGCGCTTTGCTTCAGGTTGGTGCCGACAGGACGGTCGAGATTCGTTAAGGACATATCGTGGTTGCAGAAGGCGGACATGTTGCAGGCCTTGCTCTTTGCAGTAGTGGCGCTGTGCTTCATCAGTGGTGGGGTTTCGATGCGCTTTCAGGCTAGAGCGGTGCTTACAGCCATTGGGTACTTTGCGATACCGTTCTACGTTATGTCATGTTCCAGGCGCTGCCTAGTGCGCCGCGTGGGGCATGTCTTTACGGTGCTCTGGCTTGTTCACGTGGGGCATTGTCTGCAGCAGCTTGCGGTTGATGCGCAAGTCGTTGGTATTGCCGGCAACAGGAACTGGATGGCGGCATTGGCATTGGCGCTCACGCCTTGGCCTTGGTATTCCGTCCACAAGCTTACCATTGACCGTTGTCCAAGGGTTAGGCGGGCTTTTTTGGCGACAGTTGGTGCCCTGTCTGGGGTGGCCACAGTGATGGTACTTTACCATGGCAGCAGCCGTGCGGCGTGGCTGGCCGGCGGTGTCTATCTGGTGCTTTTTATCGGCATAGGAAGCCTGCGTTCGATAAAGCATCGAGTTGCCGTGTTGCTTGTGCTTGCCGGCGTCATGGCGGGCCTGGTCATTTACTATTACGGCTCTATTCAGAGAGCTATAGAGGAGGATATTCGCCTGCCGTTATGGCGACAGACCTTGGTGCTTGTGGCGGACCACCCCTGGCTGGGTGTGGGCCCCGGTAATTTTCGCCGAGAATTTCCTCGTTATCGTTCACCGGCCCATACGCGACGGCGTGTTGCGGGGGCGGTTACAGAGCATCCGCACAATCAACTCCTGCATATGGCGGCCATACTGGGTGTGCCACTGGCATTGCTTTGGTGTGTGCTGCTGTTTCCCTTGTTTAAGCGACCGGGTCCCGGGTACTTCTGGTGGTACGTGCATTTCTCGGCGTTTATTCTTATTTTTCACAGCTGTTTTGACACGACACTTGTTCGGCCGCCAACGTCACTGTTAGGGCTCATATTGTTGGGGTTGCTCTGGCGGCGTCATGTGGCAGGTCGTTTGGAGGGGCATTGGCCGCACCGGCCACTGCGGTGGAGTACGTGTGTGGTCCGCTGGGCATTTGTTGGTTTGGCCCTGTTTTGGGGAGGGCAGCAGATGGCTGCCGATTGGTTTTTCCGCAAAGGCGTTCTATTACGTTCCAGGCGCTTGCCACGCCAGGCCTACGCTGCGTTTGCCACCGCGTCCGAGATACAACCGCGACTGTTACGGGCTCATGGATATGCCGGTCGACTGGCGGCGGAATCTCTTGGTAAACCCAGGGCAGCGTTATCTCATTTTGCTGCTGTACGTGAAGAGGAACCTTATTTTGGTCACATCAATGCCGAAATTGGGCTTGCCCTTGGAAATATGGGCAAACACGGGCAAGCTCTGTCGTTTTTCGAATGTGACGCCCAATTGTTCCCTCACGACAGTTTTGCTCAGTCGCGCTTGATTCGGGCCAAAATACTTGTGAATGACCGTCATAATGTCGGGCAGATCGTTGACCGATTGCGGGCGGCGCGCTGGCATACATTGCGGATGGCCTATGGTGAGGATACCGCCAAAGGGATTATACAATCGTGGTATGCTGCTGTCGGGCGGAGCGATACGGAGACTGCACTGCGCCTGGCGGCAGCTTTGGCACGCCCATTTTCTGTACAGTCACCCGCGGAACCCGGTATCAAGCAGGCACTTGACAGTCAAGAGGCGGCTGAAGTACACTGCACATGGCATTTCGATCAGCTGGATGTCGCGGTTTGGGACCGAAACCACCGTTGGTCTGAGTTTGTTGCGCCCTATTCAGGGGGCAGCCTTGAGGATTTGGTGGCAGCGGTTCTGGTCTCTGGCGATTCAGGAGGTGTGGATATTCGTGACCAGGTGCCAAAGGCGTTCGATGGGTACCCTGAGTACACGCTTGCTGGTATCCTGCGTCAATCAGGGTATGAAGTGGGCTTGGTTGCCGACCAGCATAAGCGGAGCACGGGGATTTTAGAGGTTCGCACGGGGAAACGTGTGTGGCTTGTGAGTGCGTTGACGAATCGGCTGGCAATTGGACGGGACTGGCGGGATTTAGAGCAAGACGGGCAATTGCGTCAGGATCTGGGGCTTGCTTGCCATGGTGACCATGTACTCCGGCTTGTGTTGCCGGTAGACCGTAATGCATTCTGTATGAGGAACCAGATAGTGGACGATTTATTAAGAGAAGGAATATCTTCGAAGGCGTTTCGCGTGGCGGAGTCACCCACGTTGTGCTTGTGGCGTTACGAAGCTTTGCTTGCCGCAGTTGGGGACGCCGAATCCATACCGAGTATATCGTTAAGCCTTTTGCCTGCATCGCCTTGATTTTGGCAAGTTTGCCGGTTCTGAGTGAGTTGTGCTATAGTATGATGCTTGTGTTTGCTCGAGTCTTACCGCCATAGGGTCCGCGAATGGCTCGGTTCCAGGGGAAAAACACGCGAATTCCGGTGGCCCCCCCGACGGTTTGCGGACAGGGCTCTTTCAGGCGGTTGATTCGACCCAACAAAAAGTTCCAGAGGAGGGCAGAGCGTTATGACAGCGAATGATTCTTCCATGAAAAACGAACATGACATTGAGTTGCAGCCGCCCCCGACGCATCATCATCGTAAGGGCCGGCGTCAACGTATTGCCATGGTTTCCACGCATGGCTACGTAGCGGCGGATCCACCCCTGGGAGCGCCGGACACTGGCGGTCAGGTGGTGTATGTGCTTGAACTTTCCCGTAAGCTGGCCGAACTCGGCTATGAGGTGGACATTTATACGCGGCAGTTTGAGGAGCAGTCCGCGATCGAACCTGTTGAAGAGCATGTTCGTATTGTGCGCCTTCCCTGTGGCGGTAATGCGTTCATCCCCAAAGAGTTTCTTTGTGAAAGCCTGCACGAATGGGCGGAGAATGCATTGCGTTTCATTCGGAAAGAGGATCTTGACTATCAGTTCATCAACAGTCACTACTGGGACGGTGGGGTTGCCGGGCAGGAATTGGCTGATACCTTGGAAGTTCCGCATGTACATACGCCGCATTCTCTGGGCGTTTGGAAGAAGCGGAACATGCAGGAGGATGCTCCGGAGGAAGAACGACATTTCGACGAAAAATACAACTTCACGAGCAGAATTCACCATGAAAAACTGCTCTATCGTGAGAGCTATCTAGTGATTGCAACGTCACCCATCCAGTTGGATATCCTCCGCCGAGATTATGATCTTGGACGTGACGATGTGCGTATGATCCCGCCTGGTTACGACGACAGCCGGTTCTTTCCTGTGGGCGAAGCTACGCGTCAGGCTACGCGTGAAGACTACGGGTACGATGGAAAGGTCGTGGCGTGTGTTGGGCGTTTGGCACGGAACAAGGGATTCGATTTGTTGATTCATGCCTTTAGCGTGGTCGCCGAACGGATACCTCAAGCACGTTTGCAGATGGCTGTTGGTGCGGAGTCATCAGATCCCGGTGACAGTGAAATGCTCGAAGAACTTTTCACGCTGGTGCGGGATTATGAACTCGAAGACCGAGTCACGATCACAGAGTCGCTGCCCGACGAAGAAATGGCTGATTTCTATCGGGCCGCCGATGTATTTGCCTTGCCCAGTCGGTACGAGCCATTCGGCATGACGGCCATTGAGGCTATGGCCTGTGGAACGCCGGCGGTAATCACGGTCAACGGCGGTCTTTATCGTGCTGTAACTTACGGGCGAGATGCACTGTACGCCGACAGTTTCGACAAGTACGATTTCGGCATCACTCTTATGAAAGTCCTGAAATACGGTCGGCTACGGCAGGATTTGGGGCGTGAAGGGGCTCGACGTGTCCGCAGTCTTTTCACATGGACGGGGATTGCACAGCAACTCTTACGTGCTGTGGAAGGTCGCAGCGGTCCGACTCTGAAGATTGCAGAGTTTGACGAAGAAAAGTTTGAGTTATGACCTCGTTTAAGCTTCTCGCCTCGGATCTTGACGGCACTCTTCTCGGCAAGCCCGATGCCACTCTGGCATTCGGGCATGCATGGCGTGAGATACCGGCCAAAGTCCGGCCAAAGCTGTGCTACCTCACAGGACGCATCATTGGCGACGCTCTGGATACTGTTAAGTATTCGGACTTGCCTGCTCCCGATTACCTGATTACGGGTTCGGGGACGTGTGTCTATAACCGCCGCAAAAAGACGGTAGTGAAGGCGTTTTCAGAGATTTTCGAGGAGACTTGGGATCGACGCCGGATTGAGACTGTATTATCAACCAACCCGCGCATAAGAAAGCGTCGTCCTCATCATCAAGGCCGCTACAAGTCCAGCTGGTGCCTGGAAGACGCCGCGGAGCAGGAAATCGACGGGCTTCGTGAGTGTCTTGAGCGCGAGGGACTTGATGTTGTCGTGCATTATTATCCGGAAGACAGCGCACTGGATGTGCTGCCTCCTCACGCAGATAAAGCAAATG
>JAIPIM010000097.1 GCA_021734725.1 Minisyncoccota bacterium
GTCCATGGCAATAACTGTATAATGGCTTCTGGCAAGTCCACGGAGCGGACACCTTCCAGCATGGCTTCGGCAATAGCGTGATTGGAATGGACCGCTTCCGAACCGCCGCGCAAGAACACGGCGTTACCGGCTTTCAGGCAGAGTCCGGCGGCATCGGCCGTTACGTTTGGCCGTGCCTCGTAGATGATGGCTATCACACCGATCGGGACACGCACTTTTTGTATTTTCATGCCATTGGGCCGTATCCAGGTGGCATCGATCTTCCCGACCGGATTTTCCAGTCCCACGAGCGTGCGCAGACCCTGCGCCATGTCGGTAATGCGTTCCGGTGACAGCTTCAACCTGTCGAGGAGGGCGCTGTTAAGGCCTTTTTTCCGGCCATTTTCCATGTCTTGTTTATTGGCCTTGAGGAGTTCCCCCTGGCGCTCCAGGAGGGCTGTTGCCATGGCCTCCAGGCAACGGTTTTTATGGGGTGCCTGAAGCATTGCGAGCTTGCGTGCCGCCGCACGCGCTTCCCGGCCCATACGCAACAGTTCCGATGTATAATCTGGTGCAGTCATATGCGATCCTTTTGGGTTATTTGTCATAGACCCCTTAGCCTCAATACTGTTGAGTCTGGGTTTCGGGTGTCAGGAATGGAGCTGTCAGCCTGAAACCTGAAACCCGAACACTGATATCTCTCCTCAAATCAACTGTATTACCCTGAGCCTGAATTATGCACGGCTTTTTGAGGAAACGCCATAGGACATTCACATTCTGACACGTTTTGACACCTTTGAGCTACGTCGTCAGCACCATGTAATTTCTGTGAACCACGGCATCGTAGCCGTCGTAGCCGAGGATGCCCCGGATAGCGCGCGTGTGGCATCCCTTGATACGGGCGATCTCTTCGCTGCTATAGTTTGTGACACCGCGAGCGATTTCCTTTTCCTGATCGGTCATAATACGGACGGTATCGCCGCGTTTAAAACAGCCTTTCACATTGACGATGCCGCTTGGCAGCAGACTGCGGCCCTGTTCCAGTAATGCTTGTTCTGCTCCGGCATCAACGATTATATCGCCGGCGTATTCTGAGAAGAACGCCAGGTATCGCTGACGTCCTCGCATGCGGGTAGACTTTGCCGCGGTGAACAAGGTTCCGACGTCCTTGCCGGCAAAAATATCGCTCAACACGGTGAAATCCCGGCCGTCCGCGATCCAGAGATTTTCTCCGGCTTTGGTAACATGCGCCGCGGCCTGCAGCTTTGTAATCATGCCGCCGACCGAGAAACGTTCGTCGTCGGTGCGACGAGCCATAGTCATGATTGTGCGGGTCAGTTTCGGAACGACGCTTATGCGGTTGGTAAGGTGGTTGTCTTTCACCTCGTACAGTCCGTCCACGGATGTCAGGAGAATGGTGAGGTCCGCTTTGCTCATAACCGCGACCAGTGCGGCCAGCATATCATTGTCGCCGAATTTTATTTCATCGACGCTTACTGAATCGTTTTCATTGATTATCGGCAGGACTTTCCGGTTTAATAGAGCCTCGATGCAGGACGTGACATTGAGGTGTCGCTCCCGATCCTGAACATCGGCGGCGGTCAGTAGAATCTGGGCACAATGGAATCCGTATTGCTGGCAAGCTGTTTCGTAAAGGTACATGAGTCGGCTCTGTCCCACGGCGGCGTGTGCCTGAAGTTGGGGCAGAGACGCTGGGCGTTTCGCGTTTTCCAGTACGAGCATACCGGCGCCTATGGCCCCGGAGCTCACCAGAATCACATCCAGTCCCGATGCCTGCAGAGCAGCCACCTGTGCGATCAACTGCGTGATGCGTTCACCTTTTGAACTGTCATTAATGCTGGTAAGCAGGCGAGTCCCCACCTTGATGACCACTTTGCGGACATCGGTCAGGGCATGCGCACGCTGTCCTGTATCTTGAAAGAGAACCTTCATAGTTACATCCGAGACCAGTACCGGCAACATTGGGGCGGATTCCGTCCAGGCATGATTACGCTAATGATTAAGATGCGGACGAAGGCTGGCGACCTTTTCACAGGTACGGGATATGCAAATTATACTGTTCGACAAGTTTGTCCAGTTCGGCAGCCACGGCAGGACTTTGGGTCAGTATACGCTGCAGCACCAAGTGGAATGCCTTTTGTGCGACCCAGTCGTAGATGAGTTCTTCTCCCACCTCCGGTGCTTCCGCGGGGTTTCCATGGAATATGAATTCGGTGAGTTTATTATCGGCACTTCGGCCCGTCACCTGGATGGCGATTTCATCCAAGCCGCGCGGGTACCGGCCATAGATAGAGAGTGTTTCGCCGCGATAAAGGTGGGGCAGTTTTTTGGGGTATACATCGTCGGCGATCCGTCCCGTTGCATTAATTTCCAGGGATGAGACAATGACGTCGCTGTGGGTTCGTATGTAACCGGTGATTTTCGCTTCAAAGTTTTCGAGTTTCTCTTCATGCAGAGGGACACCGCGGTTACTGTACGCCAGCAGATCGAGCAGGAACCGGTTGGCATCTTCTCCGCAGCTGGCGGAATAAATGGACACCTGATCCCGATTTTCGTTATCAATACGTCGAATCAGTGTTTCGTTGTCAAGTTTATCTTTCACCGTGGATTGACCGTCGGTGAAGATGAAGACGGTGAGTGGTCGGGCTGCGTGTGCTTCCTCCGCGCCGACAAAGGGTGCCAGTCCGGCATAAACGTCCGTGAGTCCGCCTCTCCACAATCCGCTGATGTACTCGCGTGCTTTCTCCAAGTTACTGTCTGTTACATCGACATACCGGTTGAATAAATTATCCGGTTCCACCCGGAAGGAAACGACATTAAATCGGTCCGCGCGGTTCAAGTGCATAAGGGCTTGCAACGCTGCTTCCTTGAAGACTTTCAGTTTTGGCGGGGAGATACTGTTTGAACGGTCGATAAGGAAGAGCACGTCCTTCGGGATGGCCTGCAACCGGTCACTGCGCGGATTGGGGCGGATATCCACGCGAAAATAGCCGTGGCCGTTTTCCGGGCGATGTACCACCATTCGCAAGTCGAGCAATTGATCAATGGCCTGTATATGTTCGCCCCTGTCCGTAGTTCGCTGGGAACTTCCAGGTTCGGTTCCGGGCAGGGGGGGGAGATCGCCCGCCGGTGTCAGTTCGTGCGGTTCACGGTTGCCATTCCCCTCGTCCTCTGCTCGTTTAATCATGCTCGACAGATCCGGTTCACTATCCGGCATGACGAGGCGCATACCGACGCCCAGTGCCCCGCCGCTTCCTTCCCGGGGGCCCTCGTGCAACAGGCTTGGCAACATGTCATCGTCCGCGGGTTCTCGTGGGACTTTCGCGATAACATGTCGACCTGTCAGCGCTTCATCGGCCAGTTCATCGGCATCGATGGTCAGCAGTTCGGGACGTGGTGCGGAAGGGGGTTGAGGTGGTGCCGTCTTTTCGGGTGTCGGCAGCACAACTTTCTTGCCGAGCCCCTTCAATTCGAGCTTTGGTTTTGGGGCTTTGAGCAGGCTTTCGTCCTCCAGTATTTCGCGTACCCGACTGCTGTCTTCCAATGCTTTTTCCATCATGTCCGCAGTGTCGCGGGTGAATTTTACGGTGTCGATTTTGGTAGCGCCGAGGACACGTTCGCGGATATCAATTGTCTCCAGTCGCATGCGGCGTGGCTTTGTCGGCTTATCGCCTGCCAGGGGGAAGGCGCTGACTGAAATAGTGTCGGCCAT
This sequence comes from Minisyncoccota bacterium, assembly GCA_021734725.1. Taxonomy (GTDB): domain Bacteria; phylum Verrucomicrobiota; class Lentisphaeria; order Oligosphaerales; family MVZH01; genus JAIPIM01. Next base: position 3,713 of record JAIPIM010000097.1, read on the forward strand.
CCAGAGCAGTCCCACGTGAAGCACGCCCGAAAGGACAACGGCAAGAATACCGTACGCGGTGTTTTTTGATGTCTTCTTCATATTTATGTTGGTCACCGCTTGGATTGCATTTGTTCGCGGTCCAGCCCATATTCTTTTATCTGGCTATATAATATGTTAACAAAATACCGTAAAGCTTTTTCTTTTCAAATTAGGTCCCGGTCGCGTTCGACGCGTTTCGTGGACTGATCCGTCATGGAATGGAGAGCCGTAGTGTCCGAGATTCGTTCCAATTATGCGCTGCCGAGCATAACGCCTGCCGAACAAGCGGGGGACCGCATCATTCATCGTCTGCAGGAGGCAGGTTGTCTTGCATACCGTGTCGGCGGCAGTGTGCGTGATCGCCTGATCGGTCGTATTCCGCGGGAAGTGGACGTTGCGACGGATGCGCCCCCTAGTCGGGTGCGGGAGCTTTTCACCAGTACTTATGCCGTAGGCGAGCAGTTTGGGGTTATTATCGTCCATGGCGACGACGGTGTTGATGTTGAGGTGGCCACCTTTCGCGAGGAACATGGATATGCTGACGGACGCCATCCCGCCCATGTTCGGTACTCGACTCCCGGGAAAGATGCTCGGCGTCGCGATTTCACCGTCAACGCTTTGTTCTATGACCCCCTGAGGCACGAGATTCGTGATTTTGTCAATGGTTTGGAGGACTTGCGGCGGGGTGTTATTCGTGCTATAGGGGACCCTTTTGAACGCTTTTCCGAGGACCGATTGCGTTTGTTGCGAGCGGTTCGCTTTGCAGCGGGATTGGGCTTTGAGTTGGAGAAGGATACACATGCAGCGATCGCGCGGCTGGCGCATACTGTCGGTACTGTCAGTGCCGAACGAGCAGCTGAGGAATTCAATAAGATGCTTACGGGGCCTGCGCCCGCCGGGGCATTTGACCTCCTTCGGAGGCTTGGGTTGCTTGATTGCTGGCTTCCGGAACTCAGTGCGCAGGCCGGTGTTCCCCAACCCCCGCAGTTTCACCCTGAGGGCGATGTGTGGGCGCATACCTGTCTGGCGTTATCCAGGGCTCCCTGTGCCATACCGGAACTGATGTGGTCTGTTCTTCTGCATGATATCGGCAAACCGCCGACCCACGTGTATGCCGACGGGCGTGATCGTTTTCCGAGTCATGCGAACCATGGAGCCGCATTGACTGGAGAGATATTGATACGCCTGCGTATGTCACGGCGGTTTACGGATACGGTGGCGCACTGTGTCCGGAATCACATGCGGTTCATGCATGTCCGTGATATGCGTCGGTCCACGCTGCGGCGTTTACTTGGCGACCCAACCTTTCCCCTTCAATTGGAGTTGCATCGCGTTGATTGTGCGGCAAGTCACGGCGATTTCACAAATTACTGGTTTCTTCTCGACGCGGTTGCGGAGATGGCCGCGGAGCCGCCGGTTCCGGAACCATTGGTGCGTGGCACGGACATCATGGCACTCGGTGTACGGGAAGGGCCGGAAGTTGGAACCCTTCTTCGCATGGTTCAGGAGTGGCAACTTGAGGGCGAAGTCAGCAGTAAAGAAGAGGCCTTGATCCGCGTACTGGAATACATGCGTAAGACGGGCACTACTTGAAGCGTTGCCGCGGTAAACTATGGTACGTGTTTCCTTCACCCGCATGAGGCAGCGCGGAGACGGGAGCGTTTTGTCCGCGGGTAGACCTCCATAGCGAAAAGGTCTCGCGGCCATAGTGAGATTTGAAGTTGGTTTTCGGCCGGACGGCTGTGCCTTTGGCGTTTGACAAAAAAAAAGGGTGATCACACCATGACGCGTGAGCCGAATTTTGAAAACCTTCTTGCTGTCCTGCGGCGTGAAGTCCCGGAACGGCCGACTCTGTTCGAGTTCTTTATGAACGGGACTATTTATCGTGAGGCAGCCGGTGAAGGCGTTGCGGATGAGAATACTCCCGCGGCAACCCTGCGATTAATGATCCAGGCGTTTCGAAACTTGGGGTACGACTACGCAACGGCGCCATCTTACGTCATGGATGCTCTGAGTTTTCCCAGGGGGCCGGTTGATACGGAACAAACGCGAAGTTTGAATCAGGGATGTCCTATTACCGACCGTGAGAGCTTTGACCATTACGACTGGCCCGATCCCGATAGTGGAGACTATTCAATTTTGGACACTGTTGCGGGCGAGCTTCCCGATGGCATGAAGCTTGTGGTCAGCGGGCCATCCGGCGTATTGGAGAACGTTATTGCGTTGGTTGGTTACGACAATCTCTGTTATTTGACAGTTGACGACCCGGAGCTGGTGGAGGAAATCTTTGCCGCCGTAGGTGATCGACTCGTTCGTTTTTACCGCAACTCTCTTGCCTTCGATACGGTGGGTGCAATGATATCGAACGACGACTGGGGATTCAAGACACAGACAATGTTGCCTCCCGCCGACATGCGGCGTTATGTTTTCCCTTGGCACAAGCGTATTGTGGACATTTCCCATGCGTATGCGAAGCCCGTGATTCTTCACTCGTGCGGCAAGTTTGAGGAAGTGTTTGACGACATTGTCGAGGACATGAAATTTGACGGTCGGCATTCGTATGAGGACGCCATTGTGCCGGTGGAAGAAGCCTACGAGAAATACGGTGATCGCATTGCGATCTGCGGGGGGATTGATGTTGACTTCATATGTCGCTCCACTGCGGATCAGGTATACCGGCGGTCTTGTGCTATGCTGGAGCGTTCCGCCGGTCGCGGGGGTTATGCTCTGGGCACGGGAAACAGTGTGCCCGAGTATGTTCCCAGGGAAAATTACTATGCCATGGTCCGTGCGGCGGTGGAGGCATAAGGTAAAGGTATTTGAATGTACGAGTTACATGAGGGAAACCATGGGAAAAGGGCCGGATACTTCTCACATTGATGTACGGTACGTTGCCGATTTAGCTCGGCTTGAGTTATCGGATGACGAGATTAAGCGTTATGAAGAGCAGCTTGGCGACGTCCTCCACTACGTTGATCAGCTTGGTGAGGTGGACGTTTCGGGGGTGGATCCGACTGCCCACGCCATGCCGCTGACGAATGTGATGCGCGATGATCGGGAGTCGCCCGGTATACAACGAGACGACGTCTTGTCAAATGCGCCGGCCTCTCTTGAAGGCGGGCTTATCCGAGTGCCGGCTGTGATTGACGGCGAGGAGGGTGCGTGATGGGTGCCCTGCCTCTTCCCACACTTGACCAGGCTGTCTCGGCTCTGAGGGATGGCGCAACATCTTCCCGCGAACTATGCGAAAGCGTTTTGGGCCGTATTGATACGGTGGATTCTCGCATAGGCGCTTACTTGTACGTGGATCGGGAGGAGGTGTTGGCGGATGCAGCCGCGGCCGACCGGCGTCGCGCAGACGGATCGCAACTCGGTCCTTTCGACGGTATTCCCATCGCGGTCAAGGACAATATGGCGGTACGCGGCCAGCCGTTGACGTGTGCATCCCGAATCTTGAAGGACTTTGTTTCTCCCTACGATGCCACGGTCATTGAACGGTTGCGTTCGCAGGGATTCATTTTTTTGGGGCGCACCAACATGGATGAATTCGCCATGGGGTCCAGCAATGAGAACAGCGGCTTGCAGGCGACCTCAAACCCGCACGATTCAAGCCGTGTTCCCGGGGGATCCAGCGGCGGTTCGGCCGCGGCGGTGGCCGGTGGTGAAGCCATCGTTGCGCTTGGTTCGGACACGGGTGGGTCGATCCGTTTGCCCGCCAGTTTCTGTGGTGTGGTGGGCGTAAAGCCGACCTACGGCCGCGTATCGCGCTATGGTTTGGTGGCGTTTGCATCGTCGCTTGATCAGATTGGTCCGCTTACGCGAACAGTGCGTGACAGCGCGCTTATGCTTGACATCATCAGTGGTCGTGATCCGCGTGATTCTACGTCGCTGCCTGAGCCCGCCGGCGGGTGTGCTTCCTGTTTAAGTGCGGCGAGTGTAAACGGTATGCGCTGCGGGATGCCGCGTGAGTATTTCGAGGTTGAAGGGTTGGATCCTTCCGTGCGGGAATGCGTAGAGAACGCGGCACGTCAACTGGAAGCCGAAGGCGCGGAGATCGTAGAGGTGTCTCTACCGATGCTGAAGTACGCCATTGCAGCCTATTACATCATTGCCACGGCCGAAGCCAGTGCCAATCTCGCGCGGTTCGACGGTGTGCGCTACGGATTGCGAGATTCCGAAGGAGAAGCGGAAAGCCTGCTGGCGCAGTATCGCTTATCTCGGGCTCGAGGATTTGGCGACGAGGTTAAGCGGCGGATTATTTTGGGGACGTATGTACTCAGCAGTGGGTACTACGATGCCTACTATTTACGGGCGCAGAAGGTGCGGACATTGATCCGCAAGGACTTCGAACATGCATTCACGGAGTGTGACGTGATTCTCTCGCCGGTATCTCCGGAACCGGCTTACAAGAAAGGAGAACTGGCCACGCCTCTGCGCATGTATTTGGCGGACATCTATACAATTTCGGTGAACTTGGCGGGCATTTGCGGGTTGTCCGTGCCGTGCGGCGCCACGGAAAGCGGTCTCCCTATCGGGCTTCAGATGCTGGCGCCGGCCCTCCACGAAAAGCGTCTGCTACAGGCAGCCGCGACGTACGAGGCAATTCGGGGAGACCTATAAAGGATCCGCTACAATTCCCCGGCATGACAATGGCTGTGAGCGCGGGGACCACGAACCACGAAACGTTTATTCGAAAGACCACGATTCACAAGACTTTCAAGGAGCAGGAAGGAGACAGTCACGCGATGACAGGCGCACTCCATGGGTACGAGGCTATTATTGGCCTGGAAGTGCATATTCAGGTACGGACGTCGACGAAACTTTTCTGCGGTTGTCCAAACCGCTTTGGCGGTGAACCGAACACACGTGTATGTCCGGTTTGCATGGGCTATCCGGGAGTGCTTCCCGTGCTCAATCGTGAGGCCGTCCGCAAGACGCTTGGCGCCGGCCTGATGTGTGATTGCACGATTAATACGTACAGTAAATTCGATCGCAAGAATTACTTCTATCCGGACATGCCCAAGAACTATCAGATATCCCAATACGATCTTCCGTTTTGCCGTGGTGGCACGATGCCTGTTTCCGGCGTTGGTTTGTCGGGAGGAGAAATGCAATCAAAGGGCATCGGGATCACTCGTATACACCTGGAGGAAGACGTTGCGAAGTCCACGCACTTCGGCTCGTACAGTGGTATTGATTTCAATCGCGCGGGGATCCCTTTGATGGAGATCGTTTCCGAACCGGACATGCGGACACCGGATGAGGCTTACGCGTATTTAACCGGCCTCAAGCAGATCATGCAGTATGCGGAGATCAGCGACTGCGACATGGAGAAGGGCCAGCTCCGCTGTGACGTTAATGTCTCCGTCAGGCCCGTGGATCAGACGGCCTTCGGGGAGAAGATTGAAATCAAGAACTTGAACAGTTTTCGTGCCGTGCACAGGGCGCTCGAGTACGAGATTGACCGGCAAATCAGTGACCTGCGTGAAGGTGCAAGTCTGCGGCAGGAAACGCGGCGCTGGGACGACGCGCTTGGCATGACCGCTGTTATGCGCGTAAAAGAAAGCGCACATGATTACCGCTATTTTCCGGAACCGGACCTTATGCCACTGGAGATTGGTACGGATTGGCGTAATGAGATTCAGGATAGTTTACCAGAGCGCCCTGGTGTCAGGAGGGACCGGTTCGTTGCGCACTATAGAATCACCCCGTACGATGCCGATGTTCTCACTCAGGACAAGCTTCTGGCCGATTACTTTGAACGAGCGGTTGCGAAAGGTGCGACGCCCAAGACTGTTGCCAACTGGATGCAGACTGAGTTGCTGCGTGAGTTGAGTGACTCGGCGCAGGGGATTGCGGAAAGTCCGGTTGCGCCGGAGGCACTTGCCGAACTTGTGGCCCTGATTGAGGACAAGACCATCAGCGGCAAGATTGCCAAAGACGTTTTCCACATCATGTTTGCGACGGGGAAAGCACCGAGTGTTATTGTTGAGGAAAAGGGCCTTAAACAGGTTAGTGACGATGCGGAAATTGGTGTGTTTGTGGATCGTGCTCTGGCGGAGAACCCAGCGGTTGTTGAGGACTATAGAACAGGCAACAAGAAGTCTCTTCAATTTCTCATGGGGCAAGTCATGAAATTCAGTCGCGGCAAAGCAAATCCGCAGTCGGCCAACCGATTATTAAAAGAACGCTTGGAAGCATCCGAGGGGTAATTCAATGAAAACCTTAGAATCGGTCGATGGACTGGTAATTAGCCAGAAAAAGGAATGGGGAGAGATCCTCAGTGGATTTGAAACGAGAAACCGGTATGCTGTTTTGGATTCACGCGGCAACAGCCTGTATAGCGCTCTCGAGGAAGGCGGATCTTGGCTGGTCCGAAGCTTTCTGAAGGCACTTCGGCCATTCGAAATCTTCGTGCGCACGCCCGATGAACGCTTGGTTATCCGTATTCATCGCCCCTTCCGTTTTTTCTTCTACGAGGCCAGTGTGTACGATGCTGAAGGCAGGTGTTTGGGGACGATCAAACGTAAGTTTTCCTTGCTTCGCAGGATCTATGATGTGATCGAGGAAGGCGGTGAGGATGGCCTGCAGCTTTTCGGGCCTATCCTGCATCCCTGGACGTTCACCATCCGGCAGGGTGAGAGCGAGTACGGCACCATTACCAAGAAGTGGAGCGGATTGCTCAAGGAAGGGTTTACGGACGCGGATAATTTTGGTGTAACCTTCCCCGTGGACTGGAGCGTCGAACGGAAGGCACTGTTTCTTGGAGCGGTTTTCCTCATCGACTTTGCCCATTTCGAAAACAAGAACAATAATTGAGGCAGCGTTCACTGATGCAATGATGCACGACCCGTCGAAAGCCTTGCGTTCGGCGGATGCGGATACACATTTACGCGTATTCAAGAAGGAGAGACAAGTCGCGTGCTCATTGTGTTGGTTAAGCACTGCGTTGAACCGTCATTTACGATGAAACCCATGGAAAAAGAAGGAGACCCAGCGTATGGATTTTGAAGGAATCGAGAAACTCGTTGAGCCGGCAGATACGAAGATGGTACTGCTTGTCATGGACGGTCTGGGCGGACTGCCCGCCGGACCAAGAAATCTAACCGAATTGGAGGCCGCGCACACCCCGAACCTGGACGCCTTGGCGGCCAGTGGAATCTGCGGGCTGCACGAGCCGGTTGGTCCGGGCATTACTCCGGGCAGTGGACCGGCGCACCTAGGAGTTTTTGGCTATGATCCGGTGAAATACCAGGTTGGGCGAGGGGTCCTTGCCGCGCTGGGGGTGGATTATCCATTGACAGAGCGTGACGTGGCGGCGCGCGGGAACTTCTGCACGATTGACGACAGCGGTCTTGTTACGGATCGACGTGCCGGCCGGATCAGCACCGAAACCAACGAGGAAATGTGTGAGTTGCTGCGCCGGATTGAGGTTCCCGGCGTCGAAATCAATTTGCAGCCTGTCAAAGAGCATCGGTTCCTGATTGTGTTAAGTGGGGACGGTCTTTCCGGCGCACTGGCCGATACGGATCCGCAGGATGTCGGACATGCGCCTCTCAAGGCCCGTGCGCTGGCCGATTCGCCGGAAGCCAAGAAGACCGTGGATATTGTGCAGCAGTTTCAAGATCAAGCGAAGGAAGTGCTTGCGGATCAGCATCCGGCAAACATGGTTTTACTGCGCGGGTTTGCACAATTTCCGAAGTGGCCTCAGTTCCCGCAGTGTTTCGGCGTGAAAGCGGCGGCTATTGCATCGTATCCCATGTACCGCGGTGTTGCCAAGTTGATTGGAATGGAAGCTCTTGAGGCGGGAATGAAGATCAGCGACGAAGTGGATGTCCTCAGGCAGCGCTGGAACGATTACGACTTCTTCTATGTGCATGTTAAGAAGATCGACAGTGCGGGTGAAGACGGTGACTATGACCGTAAGATAGAGGTCATAGAAGAAACGGACCGCATCATTCCCGATATTTTAGCGCTGAAGCCGGATGTTATCGTGGTAACCGGTGATCATTCCACGCCTTCAGTCATGGCTGCTCACAGCTGGCACCCGGTGCCGGTACTTCTCGCCGGTAACAATTGCCGGCCGGACGAGGTGACAACGTTTGGTGAGCGCGCCTGCCTTCGAGGAGCGCTGGGGCCGCGTATGCCGGCTGCCGACCTCATGCCGCTTGCTCTGGCTCACGCCGGCCGACTCGAGAAGTTCGGCGCCTAGTACTTAGTTGGACTAATTCGCGTACTATGATTATGTCTATTCTGGATGCCGGGGCGTTTCGGGGACACGGGGCCATAGCGGACCTATTGCCCCGTGCCCCCGACCTGGTCCGGTGCC
>JAIPIM010000098.1 GCA_021734725.1 Minisyncoccota bacterium
GGTGCTTGGGGGACCGCCGGTTACTACTGATGCGCAGCATCTTTGGAGTGCGCGCGGCCTGCCGCCGCTTTGGTATCTCGTTTTTAGCGGCAACCTGCTACCAATAAGTAGTCGCACTACCCCCGGGCAGTTTTATCGTAGGATATTTGGTTCGCCACAGAGAACACTGACACGAAGGCAGGAACCACGGATTACACAGATCAAGCGGATTAACAATTGCGTCAGACAAGTCGATTTTCTCATCAGTGCTATCTGTGTAATTCGCGGTTAAGAATGCCGTTTATTGCGTCCTTTGCGCTCTTTCGCAAGTCACGCCGTAGTATCCGTGACGAAGGCGGATGCGGCCATTTTAATCTCAGTATGTATTTTCCGTGCCTCCGTGGTAAGAACAAAGGAATCGAACATGCCCGACCAAATGATCACCCTCACACTCCCCCGCAACGTCGTCGGCCAAATCCTCGACGGCCTGCGCTGCCGCGAACAAGCCTATCGCGACACCGCCGAATACCTCGAGACCGGCGTTACCCCCGATCCCGCTTCCACGTTCACCATCGAAGACGTCAAAGACGCCGAAGAAGCCCGCAACCTGGCGGGGTTCTACCGTGAAATCATCGCTTCAGTGGGGAAGCAAGTCAGAACCGCGAGTGGACGCGAATGGACTCTCGCGACCGGCATCGTCCCTTCCAAAACAGGACGACGCCGGGTCAAGGAGGCGCGGAGGACGCAGAGGTTGGCCGGCACTTTGAAAGGTCAGAGTTCCGCGTTTTCGGAGCGAAGCGAAGATCCCGACGCTTCGGGAACGCAGCAACTGAAACGAGCTTGAAAGAGTGGGCGCCCCCCCTGACAACCAGCATAGCCCAGAGTGAATAAACTTTTCAAACCTCGTTTTTCGGGGTGCGCCGGAAGTGATTGAAAAGGCACAGTCTACGATCAGTCATAAACGCTTTGAATGTGACAAAGACCGCACGCCGAAAAACGATACCGAGATCCAAACTCCAGCGGAGCTCAACCGAGCCGACAGCCGACGCGTTCAGGTTCGCCGGATTTGGGGTTCGCCCCGCACATCCCCCGCTCAGTATTTTCCGCCCCAGCCGTCACGAAATTAATAAAGTCCTCCGTCGCCGCCGCCCAGTACAACTCCTCATCCGTAACGGGCCACAATCTGAGATTGCTCGCGCTGGAAGCAGTTGCCGCTGTCGGAGTTCATGCTTCAGCATGCTGCGTTCTCCATGCGTCCCTACCCGTCCTGTTCTTCACTCTTCCTCTGTCTCCTTGTCAAACCCCCGCCGAAGCGCCTCCGCAAGTTTCCGCATCTGCTCCTCATTCATCTTCTTTCCACGCGCGGTGCTCGGAAACGGCGGCAACAACCTGACCAGCTCCTTCTCGGACGTTGTTCTGCACTTGTTACTTTTCTTTGAAGCCTTTCGACCTTTCCGACCTGCGTTATTGTTTTTCTGCATAACCCTTCCCCAGCGTCCTCTGCGCCTCTGCGAGATACTAAATGAGTTTCAATGCCTTGGTAAAGACAATCTCATAACTCCACCCGTTCACCGTCACATCCGTCACCTGCGCGATCTCGCGCAACACATTCGCTGTGCCGCGGTAAAAATCGTCGCCTTCCCCGTCATCCCCATAGAGCGCCTCGACATGAAAACACTCCACGCTAAGGATCTCCTCATCCGCCTCGATATCGCACGGAAACCCCAACCATTCCTCAAACCCCTCCCGGTCGATCTCGATCACGTCCTTCTTCTCGCTCAGCCATTCCATTTCTGAATCCTCCCGAGGTTACTCGTCTATGGGCGTACCGTCATTGCGATAGTGTTTCCGAATCGATGAAAACATTGCATATGCTTCGGCGAAGCTCACAATGTCCGGGTAGATACCGCGGATCGGCCTGGCCGCCGGAGTTTGCCCCTCCATGAACAGTGAATACGAGTAAGGTTTCCCATCCTTGTAATAAACTGCGGCTTGCGTGCATCGTTCTATTTCTGATTTCTCCATTTGTGTTATCCGAGAACCGGTTTTGGCATATCCCAATATAGGCTATACTTTCTGTCACGTCAACCGGGAAGCTCAAGAAATGCCGAATATTTTTACGCGGGACTATGAAGTATTTCGCCAGCGGCTTGTTCAGGCGCGCGAAGACGCGGGATTGAAGCAGGCGGACGTTGCAGAAGCGCTTGGCAAGCCCCAGTCCTACGTCTCCAAATGCGAACGCGGCGAACGCCGGCTGGATGCCATCGAATTGGCTCAGTTGGCCAAGCTGTACGACAAACCCATTTCTTTTTTCATCGCCCATGTCGAGATCGAGTAGGAGTTTTCTCTCCCGGTGATTCGCATTCAGACTTGGAAGATCGCGCCATCCGAATGACCAACTACAAAAAATACCGAGTGATAGACCTCTTCTGCGGATGCGGCGGGATGACGCAAGGCTTTGTCGAAACCGGTCGCTTTGAACCCGTATGGGCAAACGATTTCAACAAACACGCGATCGAGTCCTACCGCGCCAATTTCGATCCCGATGCCGAACATTCCGAGTTTGGCGACATTATTCCTTTCGTCGATGCTGAAGATCCGCCAATCCCGAAGGCCGAAGTTGTGATCGGTGGTCCCCCATGCCAAGGCTTTTCCCTGTTGAACAAGAAGAGAGACAACGATCCACGGCGAACCCTTTGGTTCCAGTTTTTGCGCGTTGCTGAGCTTTCTCACGCGCGCATGATCGTGATGGAGAACGTTCCTCAACTCCTCACATCAGACGAGTACCAGGAAATAGAGAAGATATTGAAAGAATTGGGGTTTAAATACATAACATCTCGAGTACTCGTGGCAGCAGACTACGGCGTCCCTGAAACGCGCCGCCGAGCAATCATCATGGCTTCCCGCGAGGGACCGATATCGTTGCCACGTCCCACACACTGCGATCCGAAGAAAATGAAATCCATCGACTTAGAACCAGTGCTCTTCGAAGAACACATTAAACAACTGCAGCCATGGTGCAATGTGCGTTCCGCAATCGGCGATTTGCCCCCACCCAGAGGCACGGAAATCAGAGATGAACCGCCACCTTTGGATCTCCATTTTGGCAGAAACCCCACCCCCGTAAGCATGGAAAGGTACAGAGCTGTCCCCCCGGGGGGTAACCGATTTGATCTCCAAAGAAACCGCCCCGACATTACGCCGCAATGCTGGATTCGTAAGAAATCGGGGGGTACCGATTTGTTTGGCCGACTCTGGTGGGATCGTCCATCCGTAACGATCCGTACCGAGTTCTTCAAACCCGAAAAGGGCCGATACCTCCATCCCGAACAGCATCGCCCCATTACGCACCGCGAAGCTGCCAGGATACAATCATTCCCCGATGAGTTCATTTTCAAAGGAAGCAAGATCGAGGTGGCCCGGCAGATTGGCAACGCCGTGCCACCTCTTCTGGCACAAGCAGTTGCACATGAAGTTGCTGCTTGTTTGGAAAGAAATACGAGTTCGGAATATGTGGCTGAGACGCAGGGGATTTTCAGTTTCTTGTCATCAAGGCAGATGATGACAATGACAAATCATTAGCTAACTAGAGGAGCATCTTTATATGACTCAAGTAGTCGTTTTCAAGAGTGCCAGGCAGAAATTCCATGCGGATCTGGCTGTGGCACTATTGTGTACCGATGCAACAGGGATTCCTACAATTGCTGATAAGCACAGCAAGCCCAGTGTAGCTTTTGCTACGGGTATGGTGGAGAGGTGCGGCTGTAAAACTGGGGGTGCGCGGCTGGTTGCCCAGAGATCAGGGCAGCAATTTGAAGAAGCGGTAAAAGAGTTTCTGGAGGCCACTTTCCTGCAGCTCGGTCACCTTCGACCTGGTACCTGGACGGTTTCAAGGGGGGGCGGAAACATTTCTATGTTCGAACAGTTTGCACATTTGGATGAGCTGGACGATCTAGCCAAAGCGAATGCCGTACTCGCCACGGCGTTGGGTAGTGACTATCTCATCAAGCCGGATATTATTATAGGCAGAGAACCGGAACCCGACGAAGTTATTAACGCATCGCAGGCTATTGTTGATGAAAGCGTAGCGAAGTGTGCGCCACTGCGAAGATGTAATAATCTGAAGCCAATCTTTCACGCAAGCATTTCATGCAAGTGGACGTTGCGTAGCGATCGGGCACAAAATGCGCGATCCGAAGGTCTTAACTTAGCCAAAAACAGGAAGGGGAATTCACCGCATATCTGCGTGGTTACAGCAGAACCGGTTCCCGGTAGGATCGCATCCATAGCGTTGGGGACTGGAGAGATTGATTGCGTCTATCATATTGCTTTGCCTGAATTGCGGGCGGCAGTAGAAGACACCGATTACGATGACAGCAAAGAAATGTTGGGGAGAATGGTTGAAGGTAGAAGACTTCGGGATATCTCTGATCTCCCTATGGATCTCGCCATATAGCGCCCGCGATAATGCAACTGTTATGACGGTTCTGCAGGTGCCCCGCCGTGAAAAGGATTAGAACGCGAAAGATGACCACCGCTAATGCTAACAGACGTTCTTTTCAGATTTTCGCTTGCGAAGGCAGCCCACAGTCAAGCAACAAAGCGCCGTCGTACGTGAAGGCGCTGGAGTTGCTCGGGCCGATTTTAAGAAACAAAGCCCCCGACGAACTTCGTGTCAGGGACATTTGGGCTGTGCAGAGTCCCCAATTGATCCGGCGGTTGTATGAGTATGTCTGTGAAGAACGGAAGAAGGGGGATAAAGGTATTTTTGCCGGGGAGAAGCCGAAAAGTTACTGGAAAGACGGGTTCATGTCGGCGGCGTTGCGGAGTTATCTCGAGTTTCGTGTCACGTACAATCACAAGAAACGGCTTGACGCGGCCTATGCAGAAAACAAGGACCTGCCCCCCGAAGAGATTTCTCGGATACTGCAGGAACAGGAAGTCGAGGACATCAAGCAACTGGTGCCGACGGACAAGCGCATTGATTTCCGGTCATGGGAAGGGAAAGAGGTGTTGCGACAAAGCAAGACGCGGGTTAACCAGCGTTTTTTCCGCGATCTTATCCTGAAAAACTACCAGTCGCAATGCTGCCTGACAGGGATCGCCGTCCCGGATCTGCTGATCGCCAGCCATATCGTACCGTGGGCGGATGACCCTAAGAATCGGCTGAATCCATGCAACGGGCTATGTCTGAATGCGCTGCACGACAAGGCGTTCGACCGTGGGTTGATTTCGTTCGACGACGATTGTCGTCTGCTGCTCTCCGATCAAATCACCGGGCATTTCGATAATGAAACGGTGAATACCAACTTCGCCGGGTTCGAGGGGCAACAATTAACCCCTCCGGCACAGCATGCGCCGAATTTGAAATTCCTCGCTCGGCACCGGGAGTCGTGGGGGTTTTGATTTTTTCACGCATTTTAACGGCGGAATACGCGGATCACGCGGATATTTAGTTCAATAAAAGGACAGTTCTTTGTGCCAGAGTCAGGAATGACTCGATTACACTCTGCTTTAGCGTCTGCGTAATCCGTGAAATCCGCCCGCCTGCGTTATTATCCGTAGCCTAAGCCTCAGCGGCAAGGCGCTGCGGGGAGGTGGTTAAGAGCAGTTCTTCCGCGTGTTCCGCGTATTCCGCGGTTTGGCTCTGCGTTCTCTGCGCCTCTGCGAGAGATTCTTCGCTACCTATATACATCGCGGCGGTGGCCAACTTTCACAACGCAGATAACCAGTTTCTCATCCTTGATTTCGTAGAGGATGCGGTAGTTGCCCTGGCGGAGACGATAGCGTTCCTGTCCGGAGAGCTTTTTTGCTTGCGGCGGTCGCGGGTTCTGCGCCAGCGTACGAATTGCAGCAAGGATTCGTTCCGTGTCGCGCTTCGGGATTTTTTTGAAATCCTTCCACACAATTTTCTTGAAGACAATGCTATAGCCGGCCATCGCGCTCCAGCCCTTTGACAAACTCGTCGAAACTGACAACGGGTTCGCGGGCCCGTTCGTCGAACGCCGCCAGGTCGCGGGCATCCTCGGCCAGCTCGTCCCGTATGGCTTCGTTGACAAGGTCCGATACCGAGCGCGAGGTCTCGACAGCCTGTAGTTTCAGGGCCTTATGCAGCGCGGGATCAAGGTACACAGTGGTTCGTTTGGTTGCTGTATTCATTAGCATTGCTTTCCTTCGTTTGACATTAAAACACTATAACATCACAACAACGCAACGTCAAAGCACCGCGGTCATTTGAGCGGATTGTGGCTAACCCGCTGAGGGTTGCGGCTAAGCCGCTGGAAATGATGACGGGTTCTGTCAAGTACAGAATGAAAACTGAATGACAAGTATATGTTAGGGCAATGAAGAAACCTTGTCGCGCACCTTGTCGCGCACCTTATTCGAAAAAAAGTCTGAATTATGACCCGAGACAAATTCAATTACCAGAACCTGCGGGTTTACGAGGATATGATAAGGAAGCGACCACGCTTAACCGGTTGCTCGTGCGCATTGATCAGATGACGGCTAAGCTGGCGGACGCATGGAAAAATCATGAAGGATAGGAACCATCGACAAAGTGCGCGACACCGCCGAAGGCAGAGGCCATCCCGAAGGGTGGCAGCGACCAACGGGAGCGGCAACGTGCGCGACAAGGGTCCTGACTTACAAATGCCAGCGTTATTGCAGGGAGAACACCTGTGTAATCAGAACTGACTGATAACGCACATGTTGTGAAACAGAAAGACTTCGCTTTCTTGACACAACGTGATGACGGTGTAGGAGGTTACAGAATGAATTGGGCCTCTCCGGTGTGTTAGAGCGTCGATTTTGCAGTGGAATTGGGGGTTTAAGAAGATCATCCCTGATCAAATCACGGAGCATTTCGACAACGCAACGGTCAATGCCAACTTTGCCGGATTCGAAGGGAACCCCCTCGCCCCTCCCCGTCAGCATCCGCCCGACCGCACATTTCTTGCCAGGCATCGGGAGTCGTGGGGATTTTGACGCGCGCCCGGCCGCTGACGCTGCGTGATTCACCTCAAAGGCTCGAAGACTCGAAGAAAGTCGCGCACACCGGCCCGGAGGACCGGGGGTACTTTATCGAACGGTGTTCTACCGAGCCGCAGGTTCTTTCGGAGTGCGGTGACCTGTCACCGCTTTGCTACGCCCCGCCCCGGCGGGGCGAATGAATGGCCGGGCCGAGTCCCGGCCTGCGAAAGCGGCGGCAAGCCGCACGCACTCCAAAGATGCGTCGCATCGGTAAACGTCAGCTGAAGTAACAGACGGATTCTTTGATCTTCGGCACCTACGAAAGTACGTGTTGCCGGACGGGTATTGCCGTCCCGAATCTGCTGGTCGCCAGTCATATCGTGCCGTGGGCGGAGGATGCCACAAACCGCTGCATGATTCACCTCAAAGGCTCGAAGATAGTTGGAATCCCGGCCCGGAGGACCGGGGGTACTTTCGCGCTGTTTTGCGGGTTTTGCGTCTTTTTGAGGCTTGCCTGCCTGAGGGAGTGTCACGCCACATGGTCGCCGGGTGGAACCGCCTCCCACATTTCAAAACATCACAAGTGGAACCGCCTCCCACATTTCAAAACATCACAAGTGGAACCGCCTCCCACGTTTTAAAACATCACAGCTAGAACCGAGTCCCACGTTTTGCAGGATCAGGGTATTTTCGGATCTGAGCTCTTTTTATACTCACAAGGGCTAATCAAGGAAGCCGAGCGAGAGGAGCGGGCGGCGATTGCCGTCGACAGCGGCGCCGTCGGCAAAAACCAGCTTGCGGTCGGCAGATACTCCCTTGAACTGCTCATATCCCTTACCTTTGCCGCCGACTTCGAATACAACGCGTTCGTCGTTGTGTCTGAACATGTAGTCCGGGCGTTTCCGGCCGCGGGGACTTTTCAGATAGTGGAACGGCATGCCCGCCGCAGTTAACGAGTCCACCACAAAATCTTCCCGTAAACCGCCGATGCAGTCCTCCCGGTCGTTCTCGAGCATGCGATATGGCAGTACCATGGTGACCTTCGGCTCCTTGAGTACGTTTGTCCCTTCCGGAAAGATTAGGTGGAGAACGAACGTATCCTGCATGGCCCGCAAATACTGTTCTGCCTTGTATTTGGTGATGCCCAGATTATGGGAGATCGAAGAGTAATTGATCCCGTCGATTCCCGAGCGCGCAATGAAAGCGACCATCTTCTTCAGTAGATCCACCTCCCGCACTTCAAGCCTCATCACCATCGGAATATCGCGTACGACAATGGTATCAATGATATTGCGCATCAGGGGAATAGGATTCGGCTCGGCGAGAGCAAACGGCATGTTGCCGCCGGCGAGGTATTGTCGGAAATCCGCGCCGCGACGAAGCATATCCGGCGGAATCTCGCCGTTGACCAAGTCGTCGACACTCAAGCCCGGCAGCAGTTCATCATGCCGGAAGTAGATGTATTCACGCAGCGAGAAAGGGTGAAGCGTGTGCAAACGAGCCCGTCTGGACAAATCGTACCCCGACTTCCGCAATGCCAGGGCCACGGAACTGGTGAATACAATGCGCGCATCAAGAAAGTCGTAGATTCTCTTCAGTTGCGCCTCAAATCCCTCCTGGAAATGGATCTCATCGAGAAAGAAATGACGAACGGAGTATCTGTCGCTCAGTTCACGCACTACCTCGAACAGTCCAGCGTCTTCCAGCGTATCCACCGATATGTATACGGATTCCGGTGTTGCGGATGTCAGTTGTTTGAGTAGGACCGTTTTGCCCACCCCCCGCGGACCGACAATTCCCACGCTGTGCTTTCCGGCCTCACCGGCAATGCGGTCATAGGCAAAACGGTGTTTTTCGTATTGTCGGACTTCATTTCGCGCGAGTCGATCCAGCTCGAAAAGTGTGTCAACATTCGGCATGTCAACGTCTCCCAAGGCTACGTGCAAGCATCATGTCGTTTAATTATTTTACCAGCTGCATATCATTTTGTCAAATGGTTACACTAGTATGCCATTCGTGTCTGACCCTTTTTTACATGATTCACCTCAAAGACTCGAAGGCTCGAAGAAAGCCGCGCACACCGGCACGGAGGACCGGGGTTACTTTCTGACGGACGGCGCCTTTTTTTGTGGCTCTTGCGTCTTTTTGTGGCTATCCTGTGAGTTATTTCCGGTCAGGCCCTTTTTATAACGGTGTTCTACTGAGCCGCAGGTTCTTTCGGAGTGCGGTGACCTGTCACCGCTTTGCTACGCCCCGACCGGGCGGGGCGAATGAATGAATGGCCGGGCCGGGTCCCGGCCTGCCAAAGCGGCGGCAAGCCGCACGCACTCCAAAGATGCGTCGCATCGGTACACGTCAGCTGAAGTAACAGACAGATTCTTTGATCTTCGGCACCTACGAAAGTACGTGTTGCCTGACGGGTATTGCCGTCCCGAATCTGCTGGTCGCCAGTCATATCGTACCGTGGGCGGAGGATGCCACAAACCGCTGCATGATTCACCTCGAAGGCTCGAAGATAGTTGGAATCCCGGCCCGGAGGACCGGGGGTACTTTCGCGCTGTTTTGTGGGTTTTGCGTCTTTTTGAGGCTTGCCTGCCTGAGGGAGTGTCACGCCACATGGTCGCCGGGAGGAACCGCCTCCCACATTTCAAAACATCACAAGTGGAACCGCCTCCCACATTTCAAAACATCACAGGAGGAACCACCTCCCACGTTTTAAAACATCACAGATGGAACCGCCTCCCACGTTCTTTGAGCATCACCGTAACAGGTTTCAGCCTTCAGCCTTGATTCTCAGCTTTCCTTACTTGACAACTAAATTAATATTTATATAGTAGTCGTTTATGCCAGTTACGGGGTGTACTATTTATGACACGACAATCCAAAGCCCAGCAATTCAAGGCGAAGATTCGACGCCGCCTTTACTGGACCTTGTCCATTGCCGCGCTTATGATCATCGTTCAACTCGGACTCCTTGCCTGGCCAATGGCGCATAAACAGTATCGCAAAAGGCACGCCCCGCATGATGTCCCTGCCACGGAAGAGCAGAGGGAGTGGGACGAAGCTGCAATTATGTCCGCACCCATTGAGTATGCGCGCCATGCCCGTCACGAAGTCGAGACCTTCATAGAGGAAACGGAACGTCAAGCCGCAACCCTGCGGATTCGGGAGCGTTCCGTCTGTGTGGAGTTGTACGACACGCGGGAAGCGCTTAAGCGTCTGACTTTTCGGCTCGGTCGCCAGCGGAACAACGGTGATTCAGTTTTTCCCCCGGAGACTTCGGCGGACCCTGGCGGCGAAACGCAGACTGATGCCACGGAACCCACTGAACTGCAAGGTACTATCGAGGGAACAAAGACCCGCCTGATGGCGTTGGAGAAAGAAGCGTCCGACGTTGCGGCCGCGTTGAAGGAGACGGATCGATTGCTTCAGGAAGCCGAACGCTGGCGACGAATTCTATCGGATACCTACATACAGTGGGGGCCAAAATCCCGGAGAAAAGCTCTCCTGACGTTTGACCAGGACTTACTTCACTGGCAACATGCCCTGATTGCCCTTGGGGATAATGCATCGCTTTTGAGATAGATAACGAGTACTTCCTTGCCTGCATTATTCACCACAAAGACTCAAGGGCTCAAGGCACTATGATGTGTGCGTAGGACCCGCGGTATTGTGCGACCGGTATGGCGGTTCTCCCGAGCCGCCCTTGCTGTGTCGGTGAAGCGCGCGGTCCTGAGACCCGCGATACTTAACGCGCGCCGCCCGCCTCGTGATCCATCCACTTCAGGCCAGCTCGGCTGGGGACCTTCCGGGCCACTTCAGGGCTCCATTGTGGAAGCATGACTGCCGGGAACGGCAACTTGGTTTGGAGTTCAGGACCCTCCTGAGGCGGGTAAACTTCAGCGTGCTTTCAGCGCCACCGCGACACAACCTGAAGGTTTGAACTCCGACAGCTCCGCAACGGATGCGGAAGCCCCCCAAAAGGAAGAGGCCGTCAATTTCTTGACGGCCTCTTGAGTTTTTTCGACTTACTTGCAGAGCGCTAAATTAATAGCCTGCCCCACCGATGGTGCTGCTGTTCAGGTCACTGTTGTTCAGAGCGTCAGGTAATTCGTCAGTAGAATAGCCCTGGACCGCACTCAGGTCCGCACGCAACAGCTGACCGTAACCGACATGGTTGTCTTTCACGTCGCAGACAATAGCGGACTCAGGCTCGAAACCACTGACGGGCGCATGCGTGTATGCATAGTCACCATTGTCGCCGTCTGCCGAGTTCGAATTCACGTTTTTTTCACCTTGGCTCGGGCACTGCAGTGTTTCGGTGAGTTCAATACCGTAGTCACTGTTGGGCTGATAGCCGGTGTCGCCGCCCAAGGTTCTCAGATCTGGCGGATATTCGGGATTCATCGGATCTTCGTCACCAAACATCTGCAATGCCTGGCCAAGTGAGTGAAGGTTCGCGGAGCAACCGACGCGGCGTGCACGCTCACGTGCGCGATTCAAAGCAGGGAGCAACAACCCGGCCAGGATCGCAATAATTGCAATCACCACCAACAACTCGATTAACGTAAACTTGATTCTCTTCTGCTTCATGACCTTTTACTCCTTGTGCTTTCTTCTTTTTCGTCACCACTTAACACTTCTCGATCTAAACACTCGCGACTCTTATCAAAGCCCATTCGTTGTCGTAAGAACGATTACGAATAATATTGTAGCCGACCTTGCATAAATATACAAGCTTTTATATCAAAAAAAAACTGTTTACGCCTTTTTTTTATGACAAGGAACATTCTGTTGATGTATAAGAAGGGGGACTGCGCGAAACAACGGGTCGCCGGGTGGAACCGCCTCCCACATTCTTAACCCTTGCGGATGGGACCGCCTACTACATTCTTAACCCTTGCGGGTGGAACCGCCTACTACATTCTTAACCCTTGCGGGTGGGACTGCCTCCCACATTCTTAACCCTTGCGGGTGGGACTGCCTACTACGTTTCCGGAGACGAATACGAATGTGGGA